>JAFSQV010000011.1 GCA_017446455.1 Paludibacteraceae bacterium | reverse complement strand
ACTTACTTATTCAGAAAACATATTCACCGTCTGCCGGGCAAAGTGATACATGCCGTGCCGCTTCCGAAGCCAGAAGTGACGGAAGGTTTCGGTGCGCGGGGGCGTATCGGCGAACTATGCCGCGCTGCGGGATACAAGCAGGTGTTGGTAGTGACTGACAAGACCCTGCATGAGTTAGGATATGAAAAAAAGATATCCGAGTCTTTGGAAGCCGCAGGCATCGGATACCGGTTATTCGCGGATATATGCTCTGAGCCGACGATACCTGTTATCGATGCGGGCCGCCAGGCGGCCATGGAGAGTCAAGCGGAGTGTATCATCGCCTTAGGTGGCGGCAGTGTGATGGATAGTTGCAAGATCATTGCCGCGGGCGTAAAGATGCCCCATCTGCCCTCGAAAGTATTGCTTCCCAAGTTTCTCCTTGTGCCCGGAGATACCCTACCGGTCATTATGGTTCCTTCCACTGCAGGGACCGGGGCTGAGATCACTGTAGGTGCCGTAGTGACGAACGAGAAGGGGGAAAAGGGTTCGACCGTCTTGGTCGGACTGAAGGTGGTTCATGTTGTTTTAGACAGCGAACTGACCTTCCATGCCCCCCAAAGTGTGACGGCGGCATGCGGCATTGATGCGTTGAGTCATTGCATCGAAGGGGTTGTGAGCGATGTAGAAGAGAATGCGGAAGACATGCGCATGTCGATGGAGGGAGTGAGACTTATTCTTCAGAACCTGCCGAAACTGACGGGTGAAGGAGGGAGTTCATTGCCGGAAGAAGAAGCGATTGAGGCACGGGGTAACATGTGCCGTGCGGCTTTGTACGGAGGCAATGCGATCAACACGCAGTTAGCCGGCTACGTGCATGCTTTCGCGCATAGCATCGGTGCCAAATACCATCTGGCGCACGGGCAGGCTATATCGCTGATGCTGCTGCCCGTATTGGAATTCCAACAGCCGGCCTGCCGGGAGAAATATGAGAAGATGGCACAATATTGTGGTGTTTCAGATTTTCTGGAAGCCGTAAGGGCTTTGCTCAAAGAGTGCGGAATGGATAAGATTACCTCGCCGTTGAAGGAAGAAGACCACGAGGAACTGATTAAAATGGTAGCGGCTGATTCCATCAATTATTCCGCTCCGGTGACGATGAATAACCGGCAGATAAAAGACATCTTAGAACAAATAACAAAATAACGATATGTACACGGAACAAGACATACGGACGATAGTATCCGCTCAGCGGAAGTTTTTCCGGACAGGCGTGACGCTTCCTGTCTCATGGCGGATTGAACAACTGAAAAAACTTAAGGCGGCCGTCATTGCCCATGCGGATGAGTTCACCGCTGCGCTGGCAAAGGACTTGGGCCGCAGCGAAGTAGAGGCGTACCTTTGCGACGTGGGTCCAATCATTGTAGAGATCAACGAGATGCTGAGCGGTCTGCGCCGTTGGGCAAGGCCGGAACGGCATTTCAGCGGGTGGATGTGTTTCCCGAGCCTTATCACGAAAGTGTATAAGATGCCTTACGGTGTATCGCTGGTGATTAGTCCGTTCAATTTCCCTATTCTGTTGACGATAGGTGTAGTAGCTGCAGCGATGTGCGGCGGCAATACGGTAGTGATCAAGTCGAGTTCGAAGTCATCGGCTTGCACGGCGGTGCTCAAGAAGTTTTTCGCAGAGGTCTTCCCGCCGGAGTACGTGACGCTTATTGACGGCGGGCATGACGTAGCGGATATGTGTCTGGCTCAGCGGTTCGACAAGATCTTCTACACCGGTTCTCCGGCAGTAGGCAAGCATGTGCTGTCCGAGGCGGCAAAGAACCTGACTCCGGTTGCTTTGGAGTTAGGTGGCGAGACCGGTAACTGGTGCGTTGTACGTGCGGACGCGGACCTGAAGGATGCAGCACGCAAGATTGCCTTCTTCAAGTTGACCAACGCCGGGCAGATATGCATCAATATCAACCAGATAGCGGTGGCAGAAGAAGTGGCGGAGGTATTCATTGAAGAGTTGAAAAAAGCCTTTGTGAAACAGATTGGCGAACACGCGGAGACGAATCCCGAATATCCGCAACTCATCACCGACGCGGCGTATGACAAATGCGCCAAGCTGGCGGACGAATATCGTGAACGCATTGTGTTCGGAGGAACGGGAGTAAAGGCGACGCGCAAATATGCGCCGACTATCATTTACCCCGTGGATATCCACGAGCCTATCGTGCAGCATGAGCTTTTCTGCCCGTTATTACCGGTTGTGCCCTACAAGGATGCGGAAGTAGATGATCTGATGGACGTTATCGCCGACCGTGAACACCCATTAGCTATGTATCTGTTTACAAAAGACATGAAATGGGCGAACAGGGTGATGCAGACCCAGCAGTTCGGCGGAGGATGTATCAACGAAGTATGCGTGCACATGATGGTCAAAGGAGTGCCTTTCAACGGTACAGGTCATTCCGGCATGGGTGCTTATCACGGCGAATGGGGATTCCGCGAATTTACCCATCCGCAGACGGTACTCAAAGGCAATACACGATTTAACTTGCCGCTCCGCGAACATCCGTACGGCGGCGAGGCAGGCAAGAAGAAAATGAAACTTCTGAAGATTTTTGAGAGATAAGACAGTATATGAACAGAGCAGATTTTCCGATATTGAAGGAACGGATACACGGACAGGAGTTGGTGTACCTGGACAATGCTGCGACGAGTCAGAAGCCGCAGCAGGTGTTGGATGCTATCGTAGAGGCATATAGCACGTGGAACAGTAATATCCACCGCGGGGTGCATCACTTAAGTCAGGTAGCGACGATGCATCATGAGGAGGCACGAAAGGCGGTGGCACAGTTCATCAACGCGCGTGAGTCGGAAGAGATCGTGTTCACCAAAGGTACGACGGATGCGATCAATGCCTTGGCGTTCAGTATAGGCGAACTGCTGCTGCACGAAGGCGATGAAGTCATCGTGAGCGGGCTGGAGCATCACTCGAATATCGTGCCTTGGCAGATGGTGTGTGCGCGCAAGAAAGCGGTGCTACGGCATATACCGCTAAAGGAAGATCTGTCGCTCGACATAGAGGCGTTCAAGGGCATGCTGAATGCGCGCACAAAGATTGTAAGCGTGGCGCAGGTAAGCAATGTGTTGGGTACGATTCAGCCGGTGAAGGAGATTATTGCGTTGGCGCATGAGAAACATATCCCCGTGTGTATCGACGGTGCGCAGAGTGTGCCGCATATGAAGGTGGACGTGCAGGATTTGGATTGCGATTTCCTCGCTTTCTCGGGTCATAAGATGTACGGTCCGACAGGTATCGGCGTGCTATACGGCAAGCGCGAATGGTTAGACCAACTACCGCCGCACGAAGGAGGAGGCGAGATGATCAATCATGTGCGCTGGAGCGGTACTACATATAATGAGTTGCCGTATAAGTTCGAAGCGGGTACCCCTAATTTCGTAGGCAGCTACGGTCTGCAGAAAGCGATGGAGTACATGGAGCAGGTGGGTTTGAAGGCGATTGAGAAGCACGAGCGGGAATTGACGGAATACTGCGAAAGAAGGTTAGGCGAGTTAGAGGGAGTGAACGTGTATGCCGCAGGCCAACAAAAGGTTGGAGTCATCAGTTTTAACATCTCCCCTAATCCCCTAATCCCCTCATCCACTAACCCCTTTATTCATCCGTTAGATATAGGTACGCTCTTGGACCAGCAGGGTGTGGCGGTGCGTACGGGCCATCATTGTGCGGAGCCGCTGATAAACGAGTTAGGCGTACAGGGAACGGTGCGCGTCTCGTTCGGGCTATATAACGAGAAAAAGGATATCGACCTCTTCATCGCAGCCCTCCAAAAAGCCCAAATGATGCTGAGTTAAAGGCCTTAAAAGCGTCCAAAAAGTCGCTTTTCAAATAGACAAATCTGTAAGTTGCTGATTTTAAGCATTTTACATTTTGTCCTTTTCAAAGGTGTTTTCTTGCGTATATGCTGAAAAAGCAGTACTTTTGCACCGTCAAATGAAAACTGCGATGAAAGCAACTTGTAAAATTATATTGTTCCTTTTATTCCTCGCCCCGCTCTATGGGCGCGCGTCGGACGCGCGTTCCTATTATGAAGAAGGCAAGGCGCTGCGCGAGAAAGGGGAACAGGTCGCGGCTATGCGGGCTTTCATCCGCGCGACGCATTGTGAGACCGATAACGAGTCTTTACTCGGACGCGTCTATTCGAATATGGCCAATATGTGCCGCCAGGCAAATGACCATGAGACGGCGTTTGAAGTCTATGCCCTTTCTACGGCACATTTCGCGAAATCCTATGACTCACTCGCTTATGCGTATGCAATCAATAATATGGCGTGGGAACAGGCGGCGATGGGTCATAAGGCACAAGCCTTAGCGCTGGTCGATTCGGCGGTAAGCTGTTATCCGTATTATCCGCTGACCGAAAAAGTCATTGAGACGAGAGCCGCAGCTTGTTTCTTTGTGCAAGAATATGACTCTGTGTTGTATTATACAGCCTCTTCGCAAACTTCGGACTACCTTTTGATGCTTCGTGCGCAAGCTTTCTCGTTCCTGCAAATCGATGACTCGGCGAACGTGTATGCCAAGCAACTTTTGCCGCGTACGACGAATCCGTTCTATCTGGATGATCTCTATTATATCCTTACGCATAACGATGCTGCGGCCGATAAAGAGACATTGCTTCGTCTGTCGTCCGAACGCGCGGATGTACAAAAGCAAATCAAGGAACGGCATGGTCAGTTGGCACTTGCCGTAAACCTTCTTCAGCAGGAACTGAACCCCGAAAAACAAAGATATACAATTTGGTTTATTTTGCTGATTGTATGTGGTTTAGCACTATTGAGTTGGCTTATTTTCGTCGCCTGGCAGCAACATAAACTGCGTGCCGAAAAGGCGAAGTTTGAGCAAACACGCATCCAAGAACTGAACGCGAACAAACAACTCTTGTTAGAAAGTGAAGATATCCGTCAGGAATTGGTTTGGAATGACTATGAAGCGCTGTGCCGGGAAATCAACAAACGCTTCTTTAGCTTGGCAACCAAGCTGCAATCTTT
>JAFSQV010000010.1 GCA_017446455.1 Paludibacteraceae bacterium | reverse complement strand
TTCAGCAAACCGTAGTCCACCTCGGCATCCGTCGCTGCATGCGCCACACCTTCTTTCTGCAGCGTCTTCACGCCGGAGAAGATATAACTGATGTTACGCGCGAAGGACGGACGGAAACCGAAATCCAGCAACATAACCAAACCGGTGATAGTCTGGAAGATATTCCAGATACCGACCGTCTCTCGGGGCATCTCGTGCAGGATGAACGGCAGTAGAATGACTCCCGCGCCGATCATGAAAAACGTGCCGGCGTAGCTCCACGCTATCTCGCGCTTCCCGATATGTTCTACTTTCTCAGCCAATTAGTCCCGTTTGAAAATATCGCGTGTGTATACTTTTTCCTTCACGTCATCCAGACAGCTGTCATAGCGGTTGGCGATGATGGCTTGGCTGCGAAGTTTGAATTGCTCGAGGTCGTTCACCACTTCGCTTCCGAAGAAGGTCGTGCCGTTCTCTAAGGTCGGCTCATAGATGATGACTTGCGCACCTTTCGCCTTCACACGCTTCATGATACCTTGGATAGACGACTGGCGGAAATTGTCGCTGTTCGACTTCATCGTCAGGCGGTATACGCCAATCGTGCAGTCATGCTCCTGCGACGCATCGAAATCGCCCTTCTGGTAGTAGTCGTAATACCCGGCTTTGGCCAACACACGGTCGGCGATGAAGTCCTTACGCGTGCGGTTGGACTCCACGATTGCGCCGATGAGGTTCTCCGGCACATCCTGGTAGTTCGCCAGTAGCTGCTTCGTGTCTTTGGGCAGACAGTAACCGCCGTAGCCGAACGAAGGATTATTGTAGTGTGTGCCGATACGCGGGTCGAGACATACGCCGTCGATGATAGACTGCGTGTTCAGTCCTTTCATCTCGGCGTAGGTATCCAACTCATTGAAGAAACTCACGCGTAGCGCCAGGTAGGTGTTGGCGAACAACTTCACGGCCTCGGCTTCTGTCAGGCCCATGATTCGCACTTCTATGTCTTGCTTGATGGCGCCTTCTTTGAGCAGGTTCGCAAAGGTCTCGGCTGCGGCTAACTGCTGCTTGTCCGTCCTATCCGTGCCGACGATGATGCGGCTGGGGTACAGGTTGTCCTCGAGGGCTTTGCTCTCGCGCAGAAACTCCGGCGAGAAGAGAATATGCTCGCAGTGGTATTTCTCGCGCACAGATTTGGTGTAACCCACAGGGATAGTCGATTTGATGACCATAATTGCGCTTGGGTTCACGCGCAGCACCGTCTCGATGATGCTCTCCACCGCCGAGGTGTCGAAATAATTACGACGACTGTCGTAGTTCGTCGGCGCGGCGATCACCACATACTCCGCCTCTTTGTATGCCGTCTCGGCATCCAAGGTCGCGGTGAGGTGCAAGTCCTTCTCCGCAAAGAATTTCTCGATATACTCGTCCTGAATAGGGGACTGCCGACGGTTGATCATATCTACCTTCTCGGGGACAATATCGACCGCCGTCACTTCATGGTGTTGGGCCAGTAGGGTAGCGATGCTGAGACCTACATACCCCGTTCCTGCAACTGCAATGCGCATAAATCTAAAATTTGAATTTTGAAATCTTAAATGTGCTCTTCTACACCTCTAAAATGAACATTCAGTTCATGGAGGTGTTCAAGAAGAGTACCTAAAGAGGTACCTTTGGTCATCTCTGCGAACGCATTCACGTCTTTCGGGAAGCACTTGCCGCCGTAGCCGTATTTGCCGTCCGGACCGGGAACGTAAGTGTGCGTGTCGTTGATGTAGCCGGACAGCAGTACACCGGTATGTACCTTGCGCCAGTCCGCACCCATCTTCTCGCAGTATTCCTTGCAGGCATTGAAATACGTCACTTTGTATGCGCCGAAAACGTTGTGCATGTACTTGGTCAACTCTGCCTCGAGCGGACTCATGACGGTGAATTTCTTACCTACGAAGATCTTCGTCAGCAGTTCCTGTGCTCCGGTGAAGACCATGGTCTGCTTGTTGAAGTCCTCGATGAATGTGCGCTCGGTCAAGAACTCCGGCATGTAATACACATGGTGTCCGGTCTCTTTCGACAACATTTCACTCGTACCCGGCAGAATGGTCGTGCGAACAAATACCGGCACGTCCGGCAGGTTCTTAATCAACTCTTTCATCAGACGCAAGTCCTGCGTGCCGTCTTCTTCCGTCGGCACGTGAATTTGCAAGAACGCCACATCGATGCCACTCAGGTCATCGTTGTAACCCTTGTACGGGTCGCTGATAAATAATTTACATTCGGGGTTGTTGTTCTCCAACCAATTTTTGAGGGCTCCTCCTACGAAACCACATCCGATAATTCCAACGTTAATCATGTTTGTAATATATGTTTTTTAGTCTAAATTCCAAAAAGCCCGCAAAGATACAACATTTTTTTCATATGTGCAAGTGCGTGCGTACATTTTTGATAAAAAGTACATGTATGCGTAATTTTTTCACTTTTCACTTTCTACTTTCCATTTTTTGTTGTATCTTTGCGGCCGATTTTGCCTAAATATGGCTTGATAACAAAAAACAACGATAAAATGAAACATTTCAAATTATGGAATACGCTCTGCGGGTGGATTGTGTTTGCGATCGCTGCAGCGACGTACCTCCTGACGATGGAACCTACCGCTTCTTTCTGGGATTGCGGTGAGTTCATCTCCAGCGCCTGGAAACTGGACGTTGGACACCCGCCCGGCGCACCGTTCTTCATGCTCATGGGCCATTTCTTCTCGCTCTTTGCGTCCGACACGGCGCATGTGGCGATGTGCGTCAATGCCCTCTCGGCACTGGCAAGCGCGTTCACCATCCTCTTCCTTTTCTGGACGATCACGGCGCTCGCGAAGAAACTCGTGCAACCCGATGAGTTATGGAAAGGTATAGCATTGTTGGGCGCCGGCACCATAGGTGCCCTCGCGTACACCTTCAGTGACACTTTCTGGTTCTCTGCCGTAGAAGGCGAAGTATATGCTTCGTCCTCGCTGTTTACAGCGGTCGTCTTCTGGCTCATCCTCAAGTGGGACGAGCAGGCGGACGAAGAAGGCTCGGACAAGTGGCTCATCCTCATCGCCTATCTAATGGGCCTGAGTATCGGCGTCCACCTCTTGAACCTCTTGACCATACCGGCTATCGGACTCGTCTATTACTTCCGTCGTTATGCGTTCTCGTGGAAGGGCCTCATCTATGCTTTCTTGGCTTCCTGTCTGGTCTTGCTGGTCATTCTGTACGGCATCATACCGGGTTTCCCGACACTTATCGGATGGTTCGAACTGCTCTTTGTGAACGGCTTCGGATGTCCGTTCAACACGGGTATGTGGGTATGTCTTGTCCTGACAGTCGGGCTCCTCGTCTGGGCGATTCTTTACACGAAGAAACGTTCGGATGCCGAGTACGAAGAGGCAAAAGGCAAAAATCTCTGGCGCTGGCTCAATACGGGCGTACTGATGCTGACCGTCATCCTGATTGGTTATAGTTCGTACGCTGCGCTCGTCATTCGCTCGAATGCCGACACCCCGATGGACCAGAACAGTCCCGATAATGTGTTCTCGCTCAAGTACTACCTCAACCGCGAGCAGTACGGCGATCGTCCGCTCTTCTACGGCCAGACATACAACGCTCCCGTCGAGTTGCGTATCGAAGGAAACATGTGCGTGCCGGTGGAGAAGAAAGGACATGCGCAGTATGCGCCCGCGCCGAAAGTGGAAGGCGAGAAAGACCATTATGTGATCACCGGCTATAAGACGGACTATCAGTATATGAAGCAGTTCTGCATGCTCTTCCCGCGTATGTATTCTTCGCAGGGAAGCCATGTGCAGGCATACAAGGAATGGGCGAACGTCAAGGGCAAACGTGTCCGTTATGAGTACTGCGGACAGCAGAAAACGGACTACTGTCCGACCTTCGGAGAAAACCTCCGGTTCTTCTTCCGCTATCAGGTGAACTTCATGTACTGGCGCTACTTCATGTGGAACTTCGTCGGCCGTCAGAACGACCTGCAATCCTACGGCGACATCACCAAAGGAAACTGGATCTCCGGTATTCCGTTTATCGACAACGCCATGCTCGGTGACCAAGACCTGCTGCCGACCGAACTCAAGGAAAACAAGGGACATAACGTCTATTATTTCCTGCCGTTGCTGCTCGGTATCATCGGTATCGTTTGGCAGTGTGGAAAGCGCAACGTTAAGGGCGAAGGCGAAGGATGGAAGAACTTCACGTTGACCTTCCTGCTCTTCTTCCTCACCGGCCTTGCGATCGTGCTCTACCTCAACCAGACGCCGTATCAGCCTCGTGAGCGTGACTATGCCTACGCAGGCTCGTTCTATGCCTTCTGTATCTGGATCGGTCTCGGTGTGTTGGCGCTCATCGACTGGATCAATAGTGCGCTGAAGAGCGAAACGGGTAAGACCTGCGTAGCCCTCGCTGTTTCCTTGCTCTGCTTAGGTGTTCCGGCACTCATGGCGCAGCAGAACTGGGACGACCATGATCGTTCGCAACGCTACTCCTGCCGGGACTTCGGAGCCAACTACCTCAAGTCCTGCGAGACGCAAGCTATCCTGTTCTCCAACGGCGATAATGATACCTTCCCCTTATGGTACAACCAGGAGGTGGAAGAGGTCGGCACGGACATCCGCGTATGCAACCTCTCGTACCTCCAGACCGACTGGTACATCGCGCAGATGAAGCGCCCGTACTACGACTCGAAGGCACTGCCGATTTCCTGGGAATACAAGGATTACATGCCCGGAGCGAATGAGATAGCGCGCGTTGACAACCGTCTGGGACAACCTGTCTCCGTGGAGAAAGCGTTTAACTTCCTCCGTTCGGATGACCCGCGTACCAAGACGCGCGAAGGGGATAACTATTTGCCGTCCGACCAACTCTATGTAGAGACCCCTGACGGCGAGCAGATCATGTTCCAGAAGAAGCGTATGTATACCCGCTCGCAGATGATGATCATGGAAATGCTCTCGACCAATAAATGGGAGCGACCCATCTATTTCTGCGCTACCGTAGGTAATGACTATTACCTGGGTCTCGAGCCGTATATGGAACTGACGGGACTCACCTATCAGATCACGCCGACTCGCAGTCGTGACGGACAACCCCGCGTGAACACGGAGAAGATGTACGATAACATGCTGCACAAGTTCGCTTACGGCAACATGAATATCCCGGGCATCTATATCGACGAAAACCTCATGCGCATGTGCCGCACGCACCGTATGATGTTCGCCCAATTGGCGGAAGAACTCATCCGTGAGGGGCAGCGCGACAAAGCCCTTGAGGTGCTCGATTTCTCCGAAGAACAACTGCCGGGGTATAATATCCCGTACGACTACACCTCCGCCTCCATGGCACAGATGTATTTCCTCCTGCATCAGGACGAGAAAGCGCTCGCCATCATGGATGAAGTAGCCAAGACGTGTGTGGAGTACCTGCGCTTTGCGCAGTCCCTCGACCGCCGCCAACGTCAAGTAATGGAATCGACTACCGGTCGTGAAGCAGCTATCTTGAGCTATGTGCTCCAGACCTGCGAACGCTTCGGGCAGTCGGAATTTGTAGATAAATATTATTCGGATTACGCTGCTTATGTTAACGATTAATAAAATACCGGTCTTGCTGCTCACGGGCTACCTCGGGAGCGGTAAGACCACGCTTTTGAACCGCATTCTGACGAATACGAAAGGTATCCGTTTCGCGGTCATTGTCAATGATATCGGCGAAGTGAATATCGATGCTTCGTTGATCCAACAGGGCGGGGTGGTAAGCCAGAGCGACGACAGTCTTGTGGCGCTGCAAAACGGCTGTATATGCTGCTCGCTGAAAATGGATCTTGTTTCGCAATTACACGACCTCGCCGCACAAAAAGCCTACGACTACATCGTCATCGAGGCTTCGGGAATTTGCGAACCCGCACCGATCGCCCAAACACTCTGCAGTTATGCACAGATGGTGCCGCAGTTTGCCCAAGACGGACTGCCCGTTTTGGATTGTATATGCGCCGTAGTGGACGCGCTGCGTCTGAGGGATGAGTTCAATGGGGGCGATGCCTTGGCGCATTATGTGCCTAAAGAGGAAGACCTGGAGGCGTTGGTCATCGAGCAGATAGAGTTCTGTAACATCATCCTGCTCAACAAGGCTGCAGAAGTGGCTCCCGAGGAGTTGGAACATATCAAATCCATCATCCGGGCTATCCAGCCGAAGGCGGAGATCATCGAGACGAACTACTGCGACGTGGACCTCGACAAACTGCTCAATACCCAGCTCTTTGACTTCGACCGCACGGCGACTTCAGCGACCTGGATTCAGGAAGTAGAGGATGCCCGCCATCACGATCATCATGACGATGACGATGACGACGTTGATGATGAAGATGAGCATGAACACGAGCATGATGAGCATGACGAGCATGAACATCATCACCATCATCATGACCATGACCATGATCACAAAGGACATGACCACCTTGCGGAATTCGGTATTGACACCTATGTATATTACGCGCGGAAACCTTTCGACCTCGGGCTCTTCGATGAGTTCGTCGCGGCGCACTGGCCGAAGAACGTGCTGCGTTGCAAAGGAATGTGCTATTTCGCTGAAGAATACGACATGTGCTATCTCTTCGAGCAGGCAGGCAGGCAGTTTAACCTGCGCAAAGCCGGTGAGTGGTTCGCCACGATGCCCAAAGAAGAACTCATGCAACTCATGGCGGATGATGCCCAACTGCGCAAAGACTGGGACGACCAATACGGCGACCGCATGCAAAAACTCGTCTTCATCGGCCAGCACTTGGATAAACAGGCCCTGAAGACGGCACTCGATAACTGTCTGCAGTAAACTGAAAACGGACAACTGACTACTTGATTTTACGAATCATCGTCAGTCCGTCGCGTAAAGGGAGGATGACTTGCTCAAAGCGGTCGTCCTCTTTTAATTGGTCGTTGAATGCTCTCAGACCCAAGGTCTGCTTGTCTTTGTCGTATGCGGGATCGATGATATGCCCGTCCCAAAGCGTGTTGTCCGCCAGTATAAACCCGCCTACCGGCACGAGCGGGTACACTAAATCTAAATATGCGCAGTACTCCCGCTTATCGGCATCGATAAAGACGAGGTCGAATAAAGTTGAAAGTTGAAAGTTTAAAGTTGAAAGAATTTCTTTCGCATCGCCGATGACGAGTTCGATTTTTTCACCCAACGGAGAACGGGAGATGTTGCGTCTAATCGTCTCTTCCAGTTCGTCATTATGCTCGATGGTCACCAGTTTTCCGCCTTCGGCGAGTCCTTCCGCCAGGCACAGCGCGGAGTATCCCGTGAACGTACCTAACTCCAAGATCCGCTTCGGACGGATCATGTGACTGATCATACTCAGCACGCGACCCTGCACGTGTCCGCTCAGCATGTGCGGGTTCAAAACATGAACGTACGTGTCGCGCGTGATGGCCTCCAAAACGGCGTTTTCAGGACTCGAATGACCGGAAATATACTCGTCAAGTGTCATAATGTTACAAAATTTGCGGCAAAAGTACAAAAAAATTTGCATATATCCAAAAAATACTGTATCTTTGCACTCGAATTTAATCATTTTATCAAAATAATGGAAAAAATTGACGAGTTAGATCGCAAAATTCTTAAGATTATTACGAAGAGTGCCCGTATCCCGTTCAAGGATGTAGCGGAGCAGTGTGGAGTGAGTCGCGCCGCGGTACATCAGCGCGTGCAGAAGATGTTCGACAACGGTGTCATCACCGGTTCCAGTTACCATGTGCAGCCGAAGATGCTGGGCTATCAGCTCTGCGTTTATATTGGTATCACGATGGAGAAAGCCTCGATGTACAACCAGGTCATCGCGGCGCTGGATAAGATCCCGGAGGTGGTAGAAGCGCAATATACGCTGGGCGCTTTCGGCCTGCTCATCAAAGTCTATGCGCATGACAACGAGCACCTGCTCTCCATCCTGAATACCAAGATCCAGGAGATCCCGGGTGTGGCGAATACGACTACTCTTACGGCGCTCGCGCAACCGATCTATCGTCAAATACCTGTAGAGATTTAATTATGGAACGCGTCATTAGTGGAATACGCCCTACGGGAAACTTGCACCTCGGAAACTATTTCGGGGCGGTGAAGAGTTTTGTGAAGATGCAAGACGAGTACGACTGCATGTTCTTTATCGCCGACTGGCATTCGCTTACGACCCATCCGACGCCGGAGAACATCCGAAATTCCGTCAAGACCATCCTCAGCGAATACCTCGCCTGCGGCATCGACCCCGAGAAGGCGCCGATCTATGTGCAGTCCGATGTGAAGCAGGTACTCGAGCTCTATCTGTACCTCAATATGAACGCCTATCTGGGCGAACTTGAGCGTGTCACGTCCTTCAAAGAGAAAGTGCGCAAACAACCCGATAATGTCAATGCCGGACTGCTCACTTATCCCTGTCTTATGGCGGCGGATATCCTGATGCACAAGGCCGACAAAGTGCCCGTCGGAAAAGACCAGGAGCAGAACATGGAAATGGCGCGACTCTTCGCCCGTAGATTCAATAGAATCTATAACGTCGAGTATTTCAAAGAACCCGCCTCTTTCCATTTTGCCGATAAAGCAGTCAAAGTGCCGGGTCTTGACGGTACCGGAAAGATGGGCAAATCCGAAGGCAACTGCCTCTATCTGTGCGATGACGAGAAGACGGTCACCAAGAAGATCATGCGGGCGGTGACGGACCAAGGACCGACCCAACTCAACCAAGAGAAACCGGAGGTCATTCAAAACCTCTTCACGCTCTGCGAACTGCTCTGCGGACCCGAGGCGACGGAGTACTACAACGACCTCTATAACCGTATGGAGATCCGCTACGGCGATATGAAGAAGCAAATGGCGGCGGATGCCAATAAACTGCTGGCGCCGATACGTGAACGCATCCTTGCGTACTCGTCCGACGATGCTTTCCTCGAGCGTGTCATGCGCGACGGAGCAGAGAAAGCCTCTGCCCGTGCAGAGAAAACTATCGAAGAGGTCCGCGAGATCATCGGTTTCCGCAAAATCTAATCGGTCGGAATGCCGGAATATCGATATACCGATATGTCGAAAAAAACGCTCATATTACTTTTGGTAGCCGCGGCTTTCGCGGCCTGCTCGACTGCGAATAGCATTCCCATCGACGATGCCTACTATTCGCCTGAGGTAGAGAAGGGCGATCTGCCTACTCCGAGTATTCCGGTGACGCATGTTAATCAGACTACTCCGAATACTCCGACTACTCAGAGTATCGAGTACCTCAACGTCCAAGACACCACCGTAACCATCCGTATCAAGAAATGAAAAGTGAAAAATGAAAATTGAAAGGTATATATATAGAATAATCGGATTGTGGATGGTGCTCCTTTCACCTTTCACCTTTTACCTTTCACTTTCCTTTGCCCAAGACGCTCAGCGTCTCGGCGAGCGGTCGATCATGGGTACGGCGCGTTATGTGGGCATGGGCGGTGCGATGTCGGCGATAGGCGGTGATCCTTCGGCGGCGCTCGACAACCCTGCCGGACTGGGCTTGTATCGCCATCATGAGGTGATGCTCACGCTCGACGATGCGATCGACAATACCTACCAGCGCGGCACGAACCTCGGAGGCCGAACGAACCTCTTCATGGCGCCGCAGGCCTCTATCGTCATCCATGTGCCGACGGGCGCAGTCGACGGGGTAGGTGTGCAGGCGCATAACTTCCTCTTCTCGTACCACCGCGTGCAGTCGTACAACCGCCTCTATAATGTCCAGGGTCTCGAGGGAATTCCTTCGCTCGGTGAACTGTTTGCATCCACCGGTGTGGACCTCGGAATCCCTTATTGTACGGAGCGTATGAACGCGACGAACGCGATGACTTTGCGCGAGTGGGGCTATGTGAATAACTATACCTTCGATTGGGCGATGAATATCGCGCATAAGTGGTACGTAGGCCTCGGGCTGCGCATCCATTCCTTCTCCTTTGCCGGCGAAGCGGAGTACGACGAGACCTTCGATATCTATAACGCGCAGCAGAAAGCGTGGTATAACAATAACTGGACTTCGCTGCTCTTCACCGGCGCAGGAGCCGCTCTCTCGGCGGGACTCATCTATCGCCCGACCGCTTGGTTGCGCCTGGGCTTTGGCCTCGAGACACCGTCTGTGGGCAAACTGCGCCGCAGTACCGACGGTGACCTTCAAGCCCTGACGGACTCGGTGCGTAATACCAGTTGGATCACGAACAATGAGTTCAATGACTATCATCAGCCGCTGCACCTCAGTACTTCGGTGGCCTTCCAGGTGAACTATTACGCCCTCATCGCGTTCCAGTATGACTATCGTCATCAGGTGAATGCCCTCGATAATCACAGCCTGCGCACGGGCCTTGAAATCATCCCTGTGCCGGGACTGTATATCAACGCCGGCTATGCCTTCGAGAGCGCTTTCTCGCGTTCGAACAACGTGGTGCATGTGGATCCGACGCTGCACCGCCAGGACGTCTATTTCCAGCGCGTCAGGTGGTCGCAATACGTCTCCGGAGGCATCGGCTATCGAGGACAATATTTCGTCGTCCAAGCGGCCTACCAATACCGCTGGCAGCGCATGCAGCTCTACGCCCATGAGAATGCCGTCGACAAACCCTACGATCTCAATACCGCCACCCACCGCATCGTCCTGACCCTGGGCTGGCGGCGGTAATAACTTACAATTTAATGGCTTAACAGTTTAACAGCTTAACATAAGTGTCGTACAACGCATAGGAACCGGAAAACTCAACAAATAACAACTAACCGAGTGCAAATGCTTCACTAATGGCGTGCCGGTACTCTACGCCGAGACCCACGAGAGTGGTAGCGATGAGGTGGCCGGATTACAGAGGGACAAGCAGGCCTCAAATCCTATTCTCAGGAAGTTTTCTCGAGCAAAAGTTGTGCGACGCTTTTTTTGTGCTTTCTTCCTTCTTTTCCTGATTTTTTATTATCTCTATAGTATTATATACTGTGTATATAATACCAATGAAATAACATGCAAAATTTAGTGCGTGATAAGTGCGAGATAAGTGCGTCATAAGTACGCGGTAAGTGCGAGGTTTTCGGGGATCTTTCAGGGTATTTTGCACCCCGACTACACCCTCGCTGCACCCCCTGAAAGCATCATAATTGAATAATTTTGTATTAAATTCTTGCATATATCAAAAAATCTTTGTACCTTTGCAGCCGCAAAGGTTAAGAAAGGAAGATGCAACATCCTAATTTTTACATTATCGCAGGTCCGAACGGTGCAGGAAAGACTACAGCCGCTTATAACTTGTTACCAGAAGTGTTGCATTGCCCGAACTTTGTAAATGCAGACGAGATAGCGCGTGGTTTGTCGCCCTTTGCGCCGGCGACTGTTTCCTTTCAGGCGGGACGAATAATGCTCCAACGTATAGACGAGTTATTGCCGCAGAAAGTGGATTTCGCTATAGAAACGACACTTTCAACCCGCTCTTATGTGCATCTTGTGCGCCGTGCACAAACTATAGGATATAAGGTACACCTGATCTTTTTCTTCTTGGAGAACGAAGAGCAAGCGATAGCCCGTGTGGCACAGCGCGTAATGAACGGCGGGCACGGCATTCCGGAAGAAGATATCCGTCGCCGTTTCACACGCGGCATCTATAACTTGATAAACCTGTATATGCCTATTTGCGACAGTGTGTTAGTGTACAATAATATGAGAACACCGGCGCAATTAGTTGCAAGAAAGAAAACTCAAACGGATGCTATTGATGTGATAGAATCTGAAATGTGGAACCAATTAATACAAAAGATATGAGCGAAAGAGAATTAGAATCCAAGATTAACCAAGGATTGCAAATAACGCATCGTCGTGTTGTTGAGCAACATCGTCGTGACAACCAGCCGCTCATCTTTAGTGAGAACGGTGTAGTAAAGCAAGTCGACCCGTTCACAGTAGCGATTTAACCCCTCCAGTCAGGGTCTCCTTGACTGCGTAAAAAAGCAATCGTCGCTTGCCGGCGTAAAACAGCAAGGGGGAAAAGACATAGTAAAAGGCGTGAGGGAGCGCTGAAAACATAAATACATTTGCTTTATTCTAGCTCGATTTTCACATAGAAAGCTACTTGTGGCGCTGATGCTATTGGGCGTTGGTGCGGGGCTGTATGCGCAGGAGGATCTATGTATGGAAGGCACATTGCTCTTTCGGGAGGATTTTGGCGGGAATGATGTGAATGACCCTGTGGCCGGTACGAATCCCGTGATAGGTATGACAAGTGCGTACACGCAGATTTATGACACCGCTTCATGCATGGGCGGGTGGTCTCCATGTGTGGGCATGGGAAGCGGACGGTACCTATTGACTAAAACAGGTTATCGCAACTCGACAGCCGGGTACAACTACTCGCACTGGTTTAAGATGGATGACCACACCTACCCGAATGACTACACGCGGGGCTACTTGCTTGAGATAGATGGCAGTGTCGATAATGTTACTTTGTATGAGGCGGTCATAGACGGTTTATGCGAAGGCAGCACATTGACTTTTTCTGCGTACGTAGCGAATATAACCATCTCTTTTTCTTATGACCAGAGTGGTAACACCGGAGATCCGGAGTTGAGCTTTATTCTTCAAGATCCAGAGACAGGTATAGCGTTGGCGCCGCCTTATAATACCGGCCCTATTCCTGTGGACAGGAGTTACCAAGACGAGGCGGTATCTCTTGAATGGCGCCATTCCGCACAATGGCATCTTGTAGGTACGAATTTTGAGGTACCTTCGGGCAAAACGGCTGTCAAGCTGACTATCAAGAATGCCTGCACGTCTAACAATGGTAATGACTTCGCACTCGACGACATCGAGATTCGTCTGTGTGCGCCGCCGGTAACGATAGAAGGTGAACCGGAAGTATGCGAGAATACAGCAACGACATTAACTGCCGACTTCACGAACGACGGTACGTTTGCCGAGCCATTGGCGTATAAATGGTGGCACTCAATGGATAGTCTCACATGGACAGAGTTGAGTGAGACCACAAATGTACTCTCTGTGTCGGCTGCTCAGAAAACCGATTCCGGCTGGTATAGGGTAGCCGTTTCCGGAGAGGGTAATATTGAGAGCCTCAACTGCCGTGCAATGAGCGAGCCGTTCTTGTTGAATGTCAAAGAATGTGAACCGCCGTCGGATGATCTATGTATGGAAGGCACATTGCTTTTCCGCGAGGACTTCGGTGGGAATGACCCGGAGGATCCGAGAGTAGGTCAAGATCCGGTTTCGGGCATGAGTTATGAGCAGGCAACTACTGACGCGTTTGGCAGTATGGGGGCGGGAAAATATTTGGTGACGAAACAAGGATATTGCAATGGTAATGGTACTTCTCAATGGCACTTACAAGATGACCACACGCATTTTGGAGACCTGACACGCGGCTATTTGCTGGAAATAGACGGCGCTGGGGATCATGCAGCGTTTTATTCGACAACTATCGACGGGTTGTGTGAAGGTGCGAAGTTGACCTTCTCGGCTTATGTAGCAAATGTTATGACTTGGGGCATGTATGTAGGCAGTCCCGGAAGATACTCTTATCCGCGATTGAAATTCGTGTTGACCAATCCCGATACAGGAGCCGAATTGGCGACATACGATACCGGAGACATCCCATACGATGATTCCTATACCGGAGATAATACGTGCTGGAAACAGTCCGCTGAGTGGCACTTGGTGGGTATGAATTTCACTGTGCCGAGCGGACTAGACAAAATCCAATTGACTATTTACAACAACGCGACGGGTACGACAGGTAATGACTTCGCACTCGACGACATCGAGATTCGTCTGTGTGCGCCGCCGGTAACGATAGAAGGTGAACCGGAAGTATGCAAGAATACAGCAACGACATTAACTGCCGACTTCACGAACGACGGTACGTTTGCCGAGCCATTGGCGTATAAATGGTGGCACTCAATGGATAGTCTCACATGGACAGAGTTGAGTGAGACAACAAATGTACTCTCTGTGTCGGCTGTTCAGAAAACCGATTCCGGTTGGTACCGGGTAGCCGTTTCCGGAGAGGGTAATATTGAGAGCCTCAATTGCCGTGCAATGAGCGAGCCGTTCCTGCTGAAAGTGAACACCTGTGAGCCGCCGGAACCGCCCATGGAAGAACTTTGTACGGATGGATTGTTGCTCTTCCGCGAGGATTTCGGTGGCAATGACCCAGGCGATACACGGGTACGTGAAACACCCGTGATGGGTATGAGTTACGACCATGTAACCAGTGATGTTTTCCATAGTATGGGTTCCGGCAAATATATTGTCACCAAATCAGGCTATTGTAACGGAGATACCACCGGATGGTCTTTGCCCGGCGCAGACCAATCCACTTATCGCTCCCAATGGTACATTCAGGATGACCATACCTATCCGAACGATTACTCGCGCGGCTATTTTATGGAGATAGACGGCAGTGGAGGCAACCAGCAGTTCTACCAAACGGAAATCAGTGGTTTATGCGAAGGTATAGAACTGACTTTCAGTGCTTACGTAGCGAATGTGTTCACATGGTTCCAATACGATTGGTACACGCGCAACCGTGGTCCTGTCATTGCGCCTTGTCTGAAGTTCGTGTTGACGAATCCGCAAACAGGCGAGACCTTAGCGGAAAAGAACACCAAAGAGATTCCTTTTGACGAGAATCTACCGGCTAAAACCGATTGGCAATACTCATCCGCGTGGCACCTTGTCGGTATGAACTTCACCGTCCCTATAGGCGTGAATGCCATCCGTCTGTCTATATACAACAATGTGACCAATGGAAACGGTAATGATTTTGCGCTGGATGACATCGAGATCCGCCTTTGCATGACACCGGGTACGGTGAGGACGGACACAACTGTCTGCGACACTCTACCGCAAATCACTTGGCGCAAAAAGTCATTCGCTTTGGCAGACACCCTGCGTGACACACTCCGAAGCAGCTGCGGCTTCGATAGTGTTTATTATGTGCTACACGTAGAAATAGAGTATTGTGAGCCGCCTGTGCCGCCAACACCACCGGATCCGCCGACACCGCCTGAGCCGGAATGTTATCCGATTATTGTGAATAAATATAATTGGGTGCTACTTGTCGATAATATGAAAGTGCGCGAACTGTTCCCGAACCGCACGGTACTTAGATATCAGTGGTACAAGAACGGCGAACCAATCCCCGGCGCGAACGAAGACGACTATTCGGAGTTTGACGAACTGCACGGTACATTCCAAGTGATACTTACGCTTGACGGCGACGAGGAGGTGTGCTCCAATATTCTGGAAATCAACACAGCAGTACAGGAAGAACAGCCGGTACACGTGTTTATCTATGACAGCCGTGGTGTGCCTGTTCGGGAAAACCAAGTGACGCACGGCATCTATCTCTATCGCTACGAGCAGGGCGATCAAGTATGGACAGAAAAGAAGTTTGTACCATGAGACGCCTGATGCTATCCATAGTACTGCTTTTCCCGCTTATGGCGCATGCAGAACACCTGTTTGAGATAGGTGTGCACGGCGGTGTGGCCGGTTGGTCGTCCCAACCGGTGTATGTACAGTCGCAATTGGGACTGAACGGCGGCGCGCAACTCTATTACAACTACCTCTCGCCTTACGTGATCGGTTTTCGTATCGGTCTCTCGTGCGACTATCATCAAGCGGGATTTAGAAAAATCAACTACGAAGACCACTATTCGACGATTGATGTAGAGGAGCAAAAGATGGATGTGGATTACCTGATCGGTAACCTCAGCGAGCGCTACACGACGTGGTCGGTCGGAGTGCCGGTACAAGTGGCGCTGTCGGCGAAGAATGTCCTGTTTCTGGTAGGTGCGAAAGCCGTCTTCCCGCTGACCAACAGTTGGAAACAGAGCGTGGAAAATGCGGCGCTTTCGGTCTATTACCCCGATTACGACAACCTTGTGGAAGAGTCCTATCCGCTGGCCGCTTCGCGCAATTTCTCGATGGTTAACGAAGGGCAACTGGCGCTGCCGAGAGTGCAGTGGTGGGCAACGGCTGAACTGAGTTATAAGATACCTATTAACAAAAACTCCCGCACGCACAACTCGTATATTATGGTTGGTGTGTACGGCGATTATTGTTTAAGCAAGTATTCGCCCGCGCAGAGCGACGCTATCAGTATGATTATGCTCACGGATACGCGGGACGGCTTTCCGCTCCAGCGCATTTTAACACCAGTTATAGAAGCTAATCGCCAAGGACAAAAACTAGTGAATCAGCTGGCGCTCTTTGACGTAGGCATCAAAATCTCCTACGCGATCGCTCCTTACGATGCTTCTGCGTCACACCCGAAGAAGACCCCTTGCCGCTGTCTTGGCATGTGGCGGTAGGCATAAAATATACCATAAAAATGCATGAAAAATACATACACACTTGTGTATGTCATTTTTTTTTTGTACTTTTGCACCCGCAAAGAGATATTATCGTTTAACCTTTTAAATATTTGTAGTATGAACGTAACGATCAATGCCGTCAATTTTGAAATGGCGGAGAAACTGGAGCAGTTTATTGAGAAGAAAATGAATCGTTTTGAGCGCCACCTCAACGGCGACGACAAAGTGGAGATCCGCATGTCGGTCATCAAGCCGCAGACGAACGCTAACAAAGAAGTAAAAGTGCGCATCGCCGGCCTCTTCGCAGAGAAGACCGCCGACAGCTTCGAGGAAGCACTCGACGCTTGCCTCAATGCCCTCGAGTCCCAACTCGAGCGCCGCAAAAACGCGTGATAAAGTTGAAAGTTTAACGTTTAATGTTGAAAGAACGTTTCTTTACCATCCTATCGGCGGTGATGCTGAGTGTGGTCCTGTGGGCAGGGGAGAATGACCTGCTCTGGGACTACACGGACGCACCGCCGCAGAACAACCCGGACCGCGGACTGCGGTTCGGCGGCATCGTCAATGATGCCGAGGGAGTGAAGAACGGCTTGAAAGGTATCAAGCTGAACAGCTCCGGTTGGTGCTGGTTCACCAAAGCCCCGGTGGCGGGTGTGCTGAAGTTGACCTTCGGTCCGCGCAGCGGTATCAACCGCGCCTCGCTGCAGGTACATACCTGGAGTGGGGACACACCGATGGAAGAGACGCGCATCGGCGTGACCTGCGAGATCCGCAAGTCGGGTACGCAGTGTATCCCGCTCACGGCGGAGCAGAACAATATCTTCATCACCCGCCTGCTGAACATGGAGGCGGTGCTGCAGCGCATCGAATTTGTGGAGGGCGAGACCTTCGTGCCATCCCCCTGTGACGCGGACAAAGGGGAAGAGAAGGCGTATATCCAGGAGGTGAATATCGACACGCTCTCGGACAACGCCCGTTTTTTCTTGCGCGCGCTGGCGGACGCGAATGCGAGCGGACATAAGACCATCTACCTGCCGAACGGCATCTACGACCTCGGCGGACTGACGCTCACGGCGATCGAAGCCGACGGGATAAGCATCATCGGCGAGTCGATGGAGGGTACGATCATCCGCAATGCGCCGGACTACCGGCTGGAGTCCATCAGTAAGACCGCGACGCTGCGCATCGCCGACGATGTCGAGGGCACCGTGCTGAGCAACCTGACGATAGAGAATGCGCTCGACTACTACGCCAACAACAACGGTCGCGCCGTCTGTCTATGGGACCAAGGCACGAAAACCGTATGCAAACATGTGCGCCTGCTCTCGCACCAGGACACGTACTATAGCGACAAGGTCGGCGGACTGAAATACTTCGAGGACTGCGAGATCCACGGCACGGTCGATTATATCTGCGGAAACGGAAATGTCTATTTCCTCCGCTGCCTGCTGTACTGTGAACGGCGAGGGCAGGGTAATGAAGGTGCGGATTATATCACCGCGAGCAATGCCGCAGAGACGGACAAGGGCTATGTGTTCGAGCGTTGCACGATAAAGAGCGAATGCCCGATCGTGAGTCTCGGCCGCAGTTGGAACAACTATCCAAAATGTGCGTTCCTGCGTACGACGCTCGACTTCAGCGCCGGCGAGTTTAGCCTGACGGACGGCAAGAACAACCAACGCTGGACGCTGCCCGGCATGCGCGTCGTGCCCGCCCGCTTCGGGGAATACAAGACCCGGGATGTGAAAGGAAGGATTATCTCGCCTAAGAAGCACGAGGTGGTCTTCCATTTCCGCACGCAGGAACGTCCGATGAACACCATTCTCACGGCCAAAGAGGCGAAGGCCTATACGCTCGACGCCGTCCTCGGTCCGTGGGCACAAGAAATACCGAAAATCATACAAACAAATACTTATAAACAATGAAAAAGACAATTCTTTTCGCGTTAGGTGCTTTGTTGAGCATCAACGCCTGGTCCTTTGACAACGTGCCCGCTACTATCAAATGGGCGGACGGTACGGACAATGCCGTGGTAACCTCGGACGCCGCGGACGGTATAAAAGAGAACAAACGCAAAGTAGGTACGGGGCTGACAGAAGGCTCGCGTAATAATTTTTCCGCTAATCCCGGTGAGACGATGGCGACTTTCAATCCCTCCGCCAAGAAACCCGGTGTGGTAGAATCCGCTATGATTGAATACTCCGTGAAGATGAAGAAAGGTGTTACTTTTACCCTCACAAGCGTGGAGTACGATGCTATCAAGCAAGGTACGGATAATGCCTCCTATCACTGGTCTTATACTGTGGATGGCGTAGAGGCAACTCCGGTAGAGGTGTTGAAAGACGACCTGCTGCGTGATAACAACACTACCGGTTCGCCGGCTCTGCATCACGTACATGAGATTACCGCTACAGCCGGGCAGACCGTCAGTCTGCGATTCTACGTGTCGGGCTTTGACAGTGGCAAACTCTTCTGCCTGAGTGATGTACAGATCAACGGTACCATCGACGGCGAAGAGGAAGTACGTACGTTCACGAACTTCAAAGTGGACTTCCGTTCGGAAGAACCGACATGGGTGGAGCCTGCAGAAAAACCGGCTAATGTGACGCTGAGCGATCTCGTCTTCAAAGATACGCAACACGGACTCCAAGGCGGAACCATCATCGTACAAGTTGACGGTCCGGTGAAATTCACGCTGGGTGGATGTACATACGGTAAAAGCATCATCGTCAAGAAGAACGGCGCCGACCTCACGACCATTGACAACAAGGTGGGTTGTGACAACAGCGGAGTAGGGAACGGCTACACGAAATACGTCACATGGCTGTATAACGTTGAGGAAGCGGCTGAACTGAGTTTCACCGTGAACGGATATATGCCGTATATGTTCGCTGAAGCATGCGACTTCGTGCCACAGGTAGAAGTACGCTATTTCGACACCGATGGCAAGACACTCATCGGCAGCGAGATCATCGACGGCAGTTCGGCACTCGTATATAAATATAGTGCGTCAGACGTGACGGTGCCTGCAGGCTGCGCGTTCCGCGGCTGGTTTGACGGCACAACGCCTACCTCGCTCAAAGTGGCGGAAGGCACGGCTGTCAACGAAGACCTCAGTCTCTATGCGGTAGCCACCGAGATAGAAGAGGCAGCGATGGGCAAGATCTTCAATTATGACCTCCGTCAGAAATCCTTCTATCCTGAGGATCACGAAGTGCTCGTCTTCAATGGAGGCAGTTACAAAGATGCGCAACACGGCTGGACTTTCGGTAATGGCAACACGCTCGGCGTGAAAGTTGCCGGCAATGCACTGCTCGTAGTAGGTGTATGCAAATACTCGCACACCGGCGACACCGAGCTGCGTGACGCCGCAGGAAACGTCGTAGGCAAACTGACCACAGAGAAAGAGGTGACGCCGGACGGCGAGTTGCAGAGCATCCAATATACCGGAGAAGCAACGACCCTGACATTCCATTTCACGGGTACGGATTATATCCACTCGCTGAAGGTTTATAACATCGCCGAATTGCCGAAGAAAGACGAGTACGGCTACTATGAGATCGCTCCGAACGACGGTGCGGGTTTGATCTTAGCACTCGAATCGATGGCAGCAGGCGAGAAGATCTTCCTGCCGAACGGTATCTATGACCTCGGCGAGACATGCCTGACCACCATTAGCAAGAATAATATCTCCATCATCGGACAGTCGATGGAAGGGACGATTATCAAGAATACACCGGACTATCGCAAAGAGGGTATCTCGACAACTGCTACGCTCCTCATCACGGCGACCAACACCTATCTGCAGGACTTGACGCTGTGGAATAACATGGACTATTTCGCTGCGCTGGCTGCCACCAATAACGGTCGCGGCGTGTGTCTGCAAGACAAAGGCACGCAGACAATCTGCAAGAACGTCAAGTTGCTTTCGAATCAGGATACCTACTATAGCAACAAGGTCGGCGGACTCAAATATTTCGAGGACTGCGAGATTCACGGAACTGTGGACTTTATCTGCGGCGATGGTAGCGTCTATTTCAAAAACAACGTCCTCGTCGGCGAGCAACGAAATGCGAGCGGCGGCGGTGCGAATGCCATCACTGCCAGCAACGCGGATGCGAGCGACAAGGGCTATGTCTTCGAGTCCTGCCGCGTGAAGTATTCCGAGAACATCGCAGGCACGCTACCAGTTATGAGTTTCGGCCGTAGTTGGAACAACGCGCCGAAATGCGTCTTCCTCAATACCGTCCTCGATGACTCGAACGGTGCGCTGAACTTCTACAAAGATGCTTCGGCGCCGAAAGACCAAATCAAGCGCTGGCACGTGGGTGCGATGAACAAATTGCCGGAGAAACTCGGTGAGTTCAACTCCATGGATAAGGACGGCAACGTCGTTTCGCCGGCAAGCAATAACATCACCTTCGCGCTCGGCAATGACGAGAAGCCGATGGAGACCATCCTCACAGCAGACGACGCCGCTACCTATACGATGGGCTACACCCTCGGCGCTTGGGCTAGCACCGCTGAGGCGGATGCAAAGCAGGCTGTTGTAGAGACAGAAGGTTACGAAGAAACAGGTATCTATCTGGTAGAGTTATTAGATGATGGGTCTTGTTCGATTGTAACAGGAAAAGAACTGAATGCAGAGGTTATGCTTCCCGGAGCAACGATCCGCAAGGCAAACGCCCGCGGTGGTTTCGGTAAAGTAGCCGGAGATCCCGGACAAGGTGTAGAGAACACCGCTGCTGAGGCTCAGAAAGTACAAAAGATCTTCCGCGACGGACAAGTAGTCATCGTCCGCGACGGCAAGGCGTATAACATGTTAGGTGCGCAACTCTAATTTTAAATTATATATATTTTGGATTGGTTTAGTAGTTTATTTTTTGGTACAGGCATAGCACATTCCATTTTTGTGCTTGCCATCGCGATCGCCGCGGGTATCTTCTTGGGCGCGAAACTGAAGTTCAAGGGGATAACCCTCGGCATCACGTGGATTTTGTTCTGCGCGATTGCGTGCAGTCATTTCGGTATGACGCTGGACCCGTTGATGGAGTCGTTTGCGAAAGACCTCGGCCTCATTCTGTTCGTCTATTCGATTGGTTTGCAGGTAGGTCCCGGTTTCTTCTCCTCGTTCGGCAAAGGCGGTCTGAGTTTGAACATGTTAGCGGCGAGTATCGTGCTCCTGGGGTGCGCTACGGCGTATGTGATTCACATCCTGAGCGGTGTAGATATCGCAACGATGACCGGTGTGCTTTTCGGCGCTGTGACGAACACTCCGGGTCTGGGTGCCGCCCAACAGGCGTATCAGGACCTGACGGGTGTCTCAAATCCCGACATCGCTTCCGGCTATGCCATGGCGTACCCGTTAGGCGTGGTAGGTATCCTGTTTGCGATGATGGTCATCCGCTGGGTCTTCCGAATCAAGATGGACAAGGAGGAAGAGCAGGTGCAGGCCGAGAAAGGCGAAGTGCAGCAGGTAGAGCACTACGACATGAAGCTGACGAACCAGCAGGTAGAAGGCATCCGTGTGCGCGATTTGAAACTGCTGACGCATGTGAATATCGTGGTAAGCCGTCTGCTGGACACACACGGCAACGAGTTCATGCCGGAAGCTGACACGATTCTGCATGTAGGCGACAGGGTGCGTTTCGTAGGAGACGCCAAGAACGAGCGTACCATCATGCTTCTCGGCGAACGGACCGAGGTGGCCTGGGAGGAGAAAGAGAAAGATGTGCATCTGGTAAACAAACACATTGTGGTTACCAAGCCGAAGATCAACGGCAAACGTATCGGCGACCTGAAAGTCCGTGCGGCTTACCAGATTACCATCACACGTATCCGCCGTGCGGGTATCGAGTTGCTGGCAACGCCGGATCTGATCTTGCAGATGGGTGACCGCCTGACGGTGGTAGGCGAGCAAGAGGCCGTGGAGAAAGTGTCCCGGGTATTCGGTAACTCGTCCAAGAAACTGGATGCACCGAATCTGGCATCGCTCTTCTTCGGCATCGTGCTGGGTGTGACACTCGGTTCTATTCCGTTTGCGCTACCGGGTCTGAGTCAGCCGTTCAAGTTAGGTATCGCCGGCGGATCGCTGATTGTAGCAATCCTGATGGGTGCATTTGGCACAAAATGGCATTTGGTAACCTATACCACCACTTCCGCCAACCTCATGATCCGCGAGATAGGTATCGCGCTCTTCCTCGCGGCTGTCGGTTTCGGCGCGGGCAAGAGTTTTATCCCGACCTTGCTGGACGGCGGCTATGTATGGATCGGCTACGGCGTGATCATCACGATGGTGCCTTTGCTCCTGATAGGTGTCATCGCGCGTCTGTGGCTCAAGCTGGACTATTTCACGCTCATGGGACTCATCGCCGGTTCGACGACTGACCCGCCGGCACTGGCCTATGCTACCTCGCAGAGCTCGGTCAATGACCGTGCTGCCGTAGCGTATTCCACCGTTTACCCGCTGACGATGTTCCTGCGGGTACTCACGGGACAACTAATGATCTTATTGTTCTTGTGAGCCTGAACCGCGAAATAGTACGTCTCGCGGTGCCAAGTATCTTTGCGAACATCACGATACCGCTCGTCGGCATCGTGGACACAGCGATAGTGGGGCACCTGAGTGATGCCGCGGCTATCGGAGGTATCGCGATCGGTACCATGCTCTTTGACTTACTCTATTGGAACTTCGGATTCCTGCGTATCGGCACTTCCGGCCTCGCGGCCCAAGCCTACGGGGCGGGACGAAAAGACGAATGCCGTAAGATCCTCGTGCAGAGTCTTACTCTGGCGCTGCTCGCGACCCTCTTTGTGTGGGCGATACAGTGGTTCTTCGTCAATGCCGTCTTAGCCGTCGTGCCTTGCTCCACCGAAGCGGCTTCCATCGCGCGCGAGTACTTCTACGTGCGTATCTGGGCAGCGCCCGCTACGCTGATGCTCTTTACTTTCAAGGGTTGGTTCATCGGCATGCAGGATACGAAGAGTCCAATGGCGACGGATATCCTGGTGAACGCCGTCAATATGGGTGCCAGTTACTACCTGGCGGTGCATGCCGGCTACGGAGTGGTAGGTGTTGCCTACGGCACACTCGTCGCGCAGTATAGCGGACTGTTCCTCGCCGTCGCGATCCTGGTGCTCAAGTACGGCATCATTCATATCGGCACGCGCGAGATACTCGCTGCGATGAAGTGGCCGGAACTCAAGCGAATGATGAGTCTGAACGGCAACCTGTTCATCCGCTCGCTCTGCTTCATGGTCGTATATGTGGGCTACACCTCCCTCGCCAGCCGATACGGAGACACGGAATTGGCCGTGAGCAGTATACTGATGAAGTTCTTTATGTTCTTCTCCTACTTCGTGGACGGCTTTGCCTATGCCGGCGAAGCGCTGGTAGGGAAGGAGTTCGGGAAGATACAGGAGGCAGGATACAGGAGTCAGGATTTAGGGAAAATAGTCCGTCTGCTCTTTAACTGGAGCATCGGAGTAGGGTTGATCTTTACGGCGGTATATGCCGTCTTCGGCGATACGTTTATCGCCACAATGACCTCGGACTGCGAGGTGATAACGGCTGCCAAGCCGTACATGGGCTGGCTGATAGCCATGCCGATAGTGAGTGCACTGGCGTTTATGTGGGACGGTGTGTTTGTGGGAGCTACCGCCGGTGTTCAGATACGAAATGCAATGATTTGGGCCGCCTTGGCATTCGTAATAGGATATATAACGACCTTCACGTGGTTGGGAGCGCAAGCGCTGTACATCGCGTATTTCGCGCACCTTATCGCCCGTGTGGCGTACCTGACCGTTGAATGGAAAAAGAACTATGGTGAAAACGTATAAAATAGGATGGATGGCGCTCGCGCTCTGCGGACTGATGGCTTGTACCTCTAAGGTGCACCATCAGGAGTTTACGCAAGCGCCGATCAAAGTGAAGACAACCGTCGTAGCGCCGCTAGCCGGTAGTGCTACCTCGCGCTACGTAGGGGTGATTGAACCGACGCACGAGACGCCGCTGAGTATGGAGACCGCCGGTCGTGTGACAGCTATCAATGTGAAGAACGGCGAGCGTGTCCGCAAAGGACAAGTGCTGCTGGCTGTCGATAATACCCAAGCCCTCAATGCCCTGCAAGGCGCGAAGGCTGCCCTTCAGCATGCCCAGGACGGCTATGACCGTGTGAGCAAGGTACATGCCAAAGGGGTGGTGTCGGACCAGAAGATGGTAGAAGTGCAAAGCCAGTTGGCCCAAGCCAAATCCCTCTATGCGGCGGCGAAGAAACGCCTGGAGGAGTGCTCGCTCACCGCGCCCTGTGACGGTGTAGTGAACGGACTGACGATAGAGAAAGGTCAGACGGTGATACCCGGAACGAAGATCTGTTCGATTCTCGATATCTCGGGCTTTAACGTACGCTTTACCGTACCCGAAGCAGAGATTCGCGAACTCGGCACGAAGGGCGAAGTGGAATGTGCGGCTGTGAACGCCGTCTTTCCTGTCACCATCAGCGAGAAGAGTGTCGCTGCCAATACCCTCACACATACCTATGATGTCGTCGCGCATATCACAGGCGGCACAGACGTTCTGATGACGGGCATGGTAGCGAAAGTACAAATAGTGCAACTATCCGACGACCCAATTCAACAGACCAATAACGATATCGTCATTCCGGCGCAGTGTATCTTACTCACTCCCGACGGACACACCGTGTGGGTCGCAGAGAATGGCACTGCAGAGCGTCGTACAATCACCATCGACGGCTACCAGGCTGACGGCGTGCGTGTGAAGAGCGGCCTGCAAGCCGGCGACACCCTCATCACCGAGGGATATCAGAAACTCTATAAAGACTGCAAGATTATTGAAGATTAGTGCACACATAGAAGGAGCGATGCGGCGTCACGGACTGGTGATGGCCTTATTCATGGTACTGATGGCGTTCGGTATCTGGTCCTTGCCGCAGATGAACAAGGACGAGTTTCCGCAATTCACCATCCGCCAAGGACTGGTAGTTGCCTACTATCCCGGCGCGACGGCCGAAGAGGTGGAGCAGCAGGTGACGATTCCCCTCGAGGATTATATCAACTCCTTCGAATTCGTTGATAAGAAACTGACCTTCAGCCAGAGTCAAGACGGCCTCGCGTATATCTACGTGATGCTGCGTATGACGGCTGTCAATAACGAGGCTGCCTGGGCGAAGATCCGCGCGGGACTGCCGCTCCTGCAAAAGACCCAATTGCCTACGGGCGTGCTACAGACCCTTGTCATCGATGATTTCGGCAATACCTCGTCCCTGCTCATCGCCGTGGAGAGTCCCGAGCGCAGTCCGCGCGAACTCGAGCAGTACGCCAAACAGGTATGCTCGCACTTACGTACTATCCCCGAAATGGGAAAACTGCGTATCATGGGTCAGCAGACCGAAGAGATCGCCATCACTATCGACCCCGAACAACTGTCCCGCTATGGTATCAATCCGTCCGCGCTGCAGGCCCAGATGGCGCTGCAAGGACTGAGGACCGTCGGCGGAGAGAGCGATGCACACGGGGCGCTGCAAGTGGTGATTCCCTATATGTCCGAGTATGAGATACAGGAGCAGATCGTGTGGTCCGACCCTGTGACGGGGGCTACCATCCGTCTCAAAGATATTGCGGCCATAGAGCGCCGCTATCAGGCGCCGAAGAACTACGTGGAGTTCAACGGAGCGTCCTGTCTTATCCTGAATATGGAAATGGTGCCGGGCAATAACATCGTTGCTTTCGGCGACGAGGTGGACAAGCAGTTAGCGCAAGCTGCGGCTTTGCTACCGCCCGATATTCAATTCCATCGTATCACCGACCAACCGAAGGTAGTCAACGACTCCGTGCTCTCGTTCTTGCGCGACATCGTGATCTCTATCCTTGTGGTGATTGCGGTGATGCTGTTGCTCTTCCCGCTACGCACCGCTCTTGTAGCGGCGACGGGACTGCCCGTCTGCACGGCGATCTGTATAGGCCTGATGTATGTCACGGGTATCGAACTGAACACGGTGACGCTGGCGGCACTGATCTTCGTTTTGGGAATGATTGTTGACGACTCCGTCATCGTCATAGACGGCTATACGAACCTCTTGGCGCGTCGTCATTCGCGCTGGTACTCCGCCGTCGTGAGCACGAGTATGCTCTTCGTGCCGATGTCGCTCGCGACGATGGCGATTTGCGGCATGTTCTTCCCTATGACGCGTCTCATCACCGGTCCGCTGGGTGAGTTCGTTCAGCTCTTCCCTTGGGCGGTACTCTTTGCGCTGGTGGCAAGTATCTTCTATGCTTCGTGGGTGACGCCGTTCCTGTCTTTCCGCTTCATTCGCGAGCGCAAACCCGAAGAAATGAATCTTGTGGAGCGCGTGCAGACGAAGTTCTTCACGTGGTTGCAGGGCGCTTACCGACATATCTTACAGCGCTGTTTCGACCATCCGGTCATCGCCTGGTGCCTCTTAGGCGGCGCGACTTTAGTGGGTGTGATCCTGTTGATGCATCTTAACCTCCAGCTATTGCCTAAAGCCGAGCGGGAGTTCTTTGCGGTTGAGATACACCTGCGTGACGGTGCGACACTCGAAGAGAGTGCGTCGGTGGCGGACTCCCTGGCAAACATCTTACGCCAAGACCCGCGTGTGACGAGTGTGACGGCGTTCATCGGTCAGTCTTCCCCGCGCTTCCATGCTACATACACACCGCAGACGCCGGCTACGAACTACGCGCAGCTAGTGGTCAATACCAAGTCCAGTAAGGCAACAAGCCAAGTGCTCAAAGCCTATAACGGCAAGTACGAGAACTATTTCCCGAATGCCTATGCGCGGTTCAAACAACTCGACTATCAAGCGGTGAAGAATCCGCTCGAGGTGCGCGTGAAAGGCGAAAACTGGGAGGCGATGAAACCGATTGCGGACAGTATTCAGCAATTCATGCTCGCGCAACCCGAACTGCAGTGGGTGCACTGCGATTATAACAACGTAGCGGCATCCACGCGTATCGTGCTCAAGGCCGACGAAGCAACCCGACTCGGCATCACCGAGACGATGCTCTCGCTCTACCTGATGGAGGCTACGCAAGGCGCGACGATCACGACGCTCTACGAGGAGTCCTACGCGGTGCCGGTAGTGCTCTATACTGCCGGTATCAACACCCTCAACGCCGACGAACTCGGTGCGATACAAGTGCCGACAGCTTTGCCAGGCGTCTGGGTTCCTCTGCGTCAAGTAGCGACTATCGAACCCAATTGGCACCATACTTTACTCGAACGCCGTAACGCCGTGCGAACGATGACGGTAGGCGCCGACCTCCGAGGTGCGACGAGTCAGGTCGATGCCGAGCGAAAGGTGAAGAACTGGGTGGAAAGCAACCTCACGGATTTGCCCGAAGGCGTGTCGATCGCTTATGGAGGCCTTACGGAAATCAACAACATGATGATTCCTCAGATACTATGGTCCATTGTTGCCGCCCTTGCGGTGATGTTAGCCCTGCTGTTGTACCATTTCGGCAAGATTGGCTTGGCACTGCTCACCCTCTCCAGCGCCATCCTCTGTCTTTTCGGCTCGATGCTCGGTCTATGGATCTTCAACCTGGATATCTCTATCACCGCGGTGTTGGGTGTCGTCAGTCTGATAGGTATCATCGTCCGCAACGCCATCATGATGTACGAGTACGCCGAAGACGCGCGCAAATACAAGCACCTGACGTATAAAGAAGCCGCTTTCCAGGCGGGTTTGCGACGTATGCGACCGGTGTTCCTGACTTCGGCTACTACGGCCCTCGGTGTGCTGCCGATGATCATTGCCGCGACGAGTCTCTGGATGCCGATGGGTGTGGTAATATGCTTTGGAACGCTGTTCACACTGCCGCTGACAGTCACCATCCTGCCCGTCGTCTATTGGAAAGTATATGCAAAGAGGGATGAGGGAGTGAGCGAATGAAGGTAGAGATCTTTGATCATATGGAGGAGTGCACGGAGACGGAGGTGCAGCGCATGCTACCTCTGGTATCCGCTCAACGTCGCGAGCAGGCACTGAGATACAAGCATACCTTCGGGCAGTATTGCTGTTTGAAATCGTGGCTGATGCTTTATAAACTGGTCGGGATACCGGAATATCGGGATACCGAATGGCAATACAACGAGCACGGCAAACCCTATTGGGAGAACGGTCCTTATTTCAGTATCAGTCATTGCAAGCAAGGCATCGCCATCGCGGTAGACGACCAACCTATAGGCATTGACATCGAAACGATACGGCATGCGGATACGGACCTCATCGCCCGAACGATGAATGAAGAAGAGAGAGTAGGAATGGACGACCGGAAATTCATACGGCTATGGACGTGCAAAGAAGCGGTTGTCAAAGCGCAAGGAATAGGGATACAATCGTTTGAACAACTACAGCATATCATATCGAAATCTCGAGATCTCGAAATATCGACTTTTGAAAAAGAGAATTATATATACAGCATAGCATATGGAAAATTACATTGTTTCGGCGCGTAAGTACCGCCCGCAGACCTTTGAGTCGGTGGTGGGTCAGCAAGCGTTGACGCAGACTTTGCAGAACGCCATTCGTACGAACCACTTGGCGCATGCGTATCTGTTTTGCGGACCGCGAGGTGTGGGAAAAACCACCTGCGCGCGTATCTTCGCAAAGACCATCAACTGTTCGAACCCTCAGAACGGGTTTGATGCATGCAACGAATGCGAGTCGTGTAAGGCCTTTAACGAGCAGCGGTCGTTTAATATTCACGAACTCGATGCGGCATCGAACAACTCCGTAGATGACATCCGAAACCTCATCGACCAAGTGCGTATCCCGCCGCAGATAGGTAAGTACTCCGTTTATATCATCGACGAGGTACATATGCTCTCTGCCGGTGCGTTCAACGCCCTGCTCAAGACACTCGAAGAACCGCCCTCGTACGCCATCTTCATCCTCGCGACGACGGAGAAGCACAAAGTGCTGCCGACGATTCTCAGTCGTTGCCAAGTCTATGACTTCAACCGTATCACCATTCCGGATACCATTGCGTACCTGCAAAAAGTGGCGGCGAACGAAGGTATCACGGTGAGTGAAGAAGCGCTGAATGTGGTGGCGCAGAAAGCCGACGGAGGTATGCGCGACGCGCTCTCGATCTTCGATCAACTCGTCGCGTTCTGCGGCAAAGAGATCACGTACGAGCGCACGATCGAAGTACTGAATGTGCTCAGCGCCGACTATTATTTCCAGTTGGTGGACAGCGCGCTGCAGCATAATGTGGCGCGGACCTTGCTGATCTTCAACGACATTCTTAACCATGGCTTCGATGCCGGTCATTTTGTGACGGGTTTTGCGCAACACCTGCGCGATGTACTGGTGAGCAAAGACCCGCAGACACTGCCGCTGCTCGAGACCGGTGAGTCGATGCGTGCACGCTACGGTCAACAGGCACAGCGGTGCCATCCGATGTGGATCTTCATGGCGCTCGATATCCTCAACACCTGCGATATCAACTACCGCACGGCGCGTAACAAGCGCCTGACCGTCGAACTCGCTCTTGTCAAACTTTGCCAACTGGGTCTGAATCAGACTATTCCGAGTACTCCGAATCCTCAGACTACTCCGGCTCCTCAGAAGGCAGCCCCTGCGAGCCAGCCGACCCCGGCTCCTGCTCCGGCTCCTGCTCCGGCTCCTCAACCGCAGGCTGCCGCGCCGTCTATTCCTAAGATGCCGAAAATAAGTATTGGCTTGGGACCGAAGAAACCCGAACCTGCTCCGGTACAGCCGGAAGCTGCCTCTGCAGAGCAACCCAAACAAGAGGAGCAGAATCGCCCTTTTACAGTTGACCAACTCCGAGACGCGTGGGTTGGTCTGGCTGACTCGCACAAGGAGGAAACGCGTCTCAAGCAGTTGATAGAGAACTACATGCCGCTAATGGTCAACGACTTGACGGCGGAGATCCAGATGCCGAACCCGTGGCAAATGACGGAAATGAAAAAGGCCTTACCCACGCTCTTGCGGCAGTTACGTGCAGCCCTGCATAATGACCACCTGGAGATACAACTTGTGCAGGCGGAGTTCAACCAAGAGCAGTTGGCTTTTACCGCCGAAGAGAAATATAAACTGATGGTAGAGCAGAACCCTGCGCTTGCCCAACTAAAAGAGAAACTCGACCTGCAGATAGACTAATGGCTGACCTGCTGAAATACTTACCTACTACCCGCAAAGAGACGGACTTGCGCGGCTGGGATGAAGTGGACATCGTCTTCTTCACCGGCGACGCGTATATCGACCATCCGTCTTTCGGTGCGGCGGTGTTGGGTAGAGTATTGGAGGCAGCCGGCTATCGCATAGCGATAGTGCCGCAACCGGACGTGCACGGCGACTTCCGTGACTTCAAGAAATTCGGAAAGCCCCGTATCTATTTTGCGGTGTCGGCGGGAAGTATGGACTCGATGGTGAACCACTACACGGCCGCCAAGCGCAGACGTTCGGACGACGCGTATACGCCCGAAGGACGTGCCGGTGCGCGGCCCGACTATTGCACCATCACCTATTGCAAGATCCTTAAGCAACTCTATCCGGATGTGCCGATCATCATCGGCGGCATCGAAGCCTCGATGCGCCGCTTGACGCATTATGACTACTGGCAGGACAAACTGATGCCGTCCATCCTCGTCGATAGCGGCGCAGACATGCTCGTCTATGGTATGGGCGAACAAGCGATGACGGAGATAGCGAACAGAGGTTGCGTGCATGATATCCCGCAGACGGCGTACCTGACGTCCGATAAGTCGGAGATACCTTCTGACGCTATCATGCTGTCCTCGCACGAAGATGCGCTGCGCGACAAGCGCAAGCACGCGGAGAACTTCCGCCTTATGGAGATAGAGTCGAATAAGATTCACCAGACGACGCTCGTGCAGCCTGTCGGCAATCAATGGGTGGTGGTCAACCCCTCTTACCCGCCGATGACGACGGAGCAACTCGATGCCATCTACGACCTGCCGTTTACCTACACGCCGCACCCCAAATACAAGGACAAGCATATCCCGGCGTACGAAATGATCAAGTGGTCGGTGTGTATGCACCGCGGTTGTTTCGGTGGCTGCTCGTTCTGCACGATCTCGGCGCACCAGGGCAAGCAGATCGTCTCCCGCTCGAAGGCATCTATCTTGCGGCAGATTGAGAAACTGAGTCAGTTACCGGACTGGCACGGCGTGATAAGCGACCTCGGCGGTCCGTCGGCGAATATGTACGCGATGCACGGCAAGGACATGTCGCTTTGCGAGAAGTGTGCGCGGGCTTCGTGTCTCCAGCCGGCTATATGCAAGAACCTCAATCAGGACTTCGGACCGCTACTCGACATCTACCGCACGGTGGATAAACTGCCGTATGTGAAGCATGCCTTTGTGGGCTCGGGTATCCGCTATGACCTGATGAACGACGAGTATGCCCGTCAGTTGATCACACGCCATGTGTCGGGACGACTGAAAGTGGCGCCGGAGCATTGTTCGGACGCCGTGCTGAAGGTGATGCGCAAGCCGAGTTGGAACAACTACCTGCGCTTTAGAGATCTCTTCCTGCGCATCAACAAAGAGGCGGGCCTCAACCAACAACTCATTCCGTACTTCATCTCCTCGCACCCCGGATGCACCAAGCGCGACATGCAGGTGCTGGCGGACGAGACGAAGCGGATGCATTATCGGCCGGAACAGGTCCAGGACTTCACGCCGACGCCTATGACGCTCTCGACGACGATGTTCTATACCGGCATCAACCCTTACACGCGCGAACCTATATACGTAGCGCGTACACCTGAAGAGAAAAAACAACAAAACCAGTATTTTTTCTGGTACAAAAATCATAAATGATCCATGACAAATAGTAAGTTAAAGAATCGTCATTATCGTATTAACCCGGAGACGCTGCAACTCGAGCGTATTGAGCATGGTTTCCGCTATTGGCTTCGCCGCTCCGGCGGATATGTCATCGGCGGTATATGCCTGGGTGTGATTTTCTTCTACACCTTCCTGTATTTCTTCCCTTCGCCGCGCGAGGCCTCGCTCATGCAGTATAATCGCAACCTCTCGGCGCAGATAGAAGTCATGGACCAGCAGTTGGACCAAATGCAGATCGTTCTCACCGACCTTGCGCAGCGCGATGACAACCTTTATCGGGCGATTCTGGGTGCAGAACCTATCCCGTTGAGTGCGCGTATGGGAGCGACCCATCAGATCTCGTACTACGACTCGATCGCCCATATGACTAACACCCAGCTGGCGGCGGATATCCAGCGTAAGGTGGATATCCTCGAGAAAGAACTCTACGTCCAGGCGCGCTCATACGATGAGGTGTTGCAGCTGGCGAAGAACCAAGAGGTTCGTATGGAGAATATTCCGGCTATCCAGCCCGTGCTTAACAAAGAACTCAAGCGCATGGCTTCCGGCTACGGCTGGCGTATCGACCCCGTCTATCACATCCGCCGTTTCCACGAAGGCATGGACTTCTCGGCGCCTGTAGGTACGGATATCTTCGCTACAGGAAACGGAACAGTCGTCTATTCGGGTTGGCGTCAAGGCTACGGTGAGACGGTGGAGATCGACCATGGCTTTAACTATAGCACGCGCTATGCCCACTGCTCCAAGCGTTTTGTACGGGTAGGGCAGAAAGTGAAGCGAGGCGACGTCATTGCCCTCGTTGGTAACACCGGTAAGTCCACCGGCCCGCACCTCCACTACGAAGTACATTACTTAGGCAAGCCTATCGACCCGCGTAACTTCTATTTCTACGATCTTACGCCGGAGGAATACGACAAGATGCTTCAGATCTCGTCGAATATGGGAAATACGATGGACTAAAAAAATCGCGGCTCAACCGAGTCGCGATATTTTTTCTAAGGATTTCTCGTCAAGTATCTGTATATGCCGCCCGTCGATGGCGAGCAGTCCTTCTTGCGCAAACTGACTGAGGGTGCGGATAGCGTTGCTGGTCGTCATATTGCTCATGTTCGCCAGGTCCTCGCGCGGCAACAGCATCGCTAAGGTATGTCCGTCCTCTTCGTAGCCGTAGTTCTTGAGTAGCAATAGCAGGCTCTCTGCCAAACGTCCGCGAATATGTTTCTGCGTTAGGTTGACCGTCTGAATCTCCGAGAACGCCAGGTCCTTCGCCATCATCAGCATCACCTGGTAGCAGAAGGAGCCGTTCTGGCGAACCAAGTGCGAGAAGCACTCTTTAGGCATGCGATAGACTGCACAACTCTCGACCGCACTCGCGCTGGAGTTATACGCCTCTTCCGCGATACAAGCGCGATAGCCGAAGATATCGTAAGGCTTGAGCAAACGGATGATCTGCTGGCGTTGACCGATACCTTCCTTGAAGATACGTACTTTGCCGCGCAGCAGCATCCACATATACAACGACTCGTCGCCGTCCGAATGAATGAGTTCATTCTTCTCGTAGTACACAACTTCGGCATGTTCCGCTGCGTAAGTTCTCTCTTCTTCCGTCAGCGTCTCCCATAGTTCGTTCAACTCCCACAAAGGGGCAAATTGCTCATCGTTATGTTTCATGCTTCCTCGATCCATCCGAAAATCTCTGCAAAGATACAACATTTTTCCGATATACGCAAATAAATTATGTTTTTTAACACATTTTGCCTTTAAAAGGTATGTAAATTTGCATATGTCATTTTTTTTGTGTAATTTTGCACCGCAAAATCAAAACAACAAGATATAGCGAGCAAAGATATAATACAAAATATGAATACCGAACTTGCAAAGATAGATTATCCAGTTGTGCCGCCTGATGCAGAACTTTCCTTGCTTGCTGACAAGATTGTACAAGAAATTGAGGAAGGCAGAAGAGCATTGGCTATTAGCATCAGCGAGACGATCAAAACGACATATTGGAGAATTGGCCGTCATATCGTTGAGTTTGAGCAGGATGGTAACAAGCGCGCAAAGTACGGAACGGCTATGCTTTCTAACCTTGCCAGAATACTTCGGGCAAAAGTCGGACGCGGATATAGTCGTCCGAATCTGAACAATATGCGCAAGTTCTACTTGATGTTCCCAAAATGTCAGACATCTGACAAATCTCTTCCAAATTTTCAGACTTCTGACAAATTGACGTGGTCACATATCTGCGAACTGATAACGATTGATGATGACTTGGAACGAGAGTTCTACACCAAGGAATGTATCGCAGAAAATTGGTCTGTGGATTATCTGCATCGTCAAAAAGAAAGCGGTTTGTTTATGCGTCTCGCACTGAGCAAAGACAAAGCAGGTGTCCTCGCATTGGCAGAGAAAGGGCAGCAGGTACAATCTCCGGAGGATGTTGTAAAGGCAACCTATACACTTGAATTCTTAGGTCTACCTGACAAGTTTAAGGAGAGCCAACTAGAAAAGAAACTGATTGACAACATGCAGATGTTCCTGCTGGAACTTGGAAAGGGGTTTACGTTTGTCAAGAGGCAATACACGATGACCATTAATAATGTTCGTTACCGTGTGGATCTTGTATTCTACCACCGAGTTCTAAAGTGTTTCGTCTTGATTGACCTTAAAAAAGGGGCGGTAAAGCACCAAGACATCGGGCAGATGAATATGTACCTCGGCTATTTTGCAAAAGAAGAGAATGTCGAAGGAGATAATCCGCCGATAGGTATTATTTTGTCGCACTATAAAGACGAACTGATGGTAGAATATGCCACATACGGCATGGATAGCAATCTGTTTGTCTCTAAGTACGAATTATTCTTGCCCAACAAGGAAGAACTGCGGAAAATGGTTAAAGGAATGTTGAAATAGCCTCAATAACCGCTGGCTTTGACAGCGTAAAAAAGCAAGGACGTCGCTTGCCGACGTAAAACAGCAAGGACATATTGAATTTCGCGTTTGCGATTTATTTGACCCTTCGAAATGTATGAAATTTCAGAATTAAGTCAAAATAAGTCAGCAAGCGTCCATATACAATGGACGTGACTTATCGACTTAATGGGCATTTCCTACAGCCTCGAAGGGGATAAGGAACGTCCATTTTTTTGTGTATAATAGTTAAATATTAAATTATAATGAAAAAATCTATCTTTCTTTTTATCATTCTTGCTTGCACGGTTAGTATGCAGGCGGCTGAGTACTTTAGAGCCACGAATGCTGACGGTGTCGAACTAAGGTATCGTATTATCAACACAAAGGAAGTGGCAGTAGCGCCTGACGTTAATCCTGGTCGTTGGGATAGTACCGTGGTTAATTATCCAAACATTCTATGTGATAGTATTCGTATACCGGACACGGTAGAATATAATGGTAATTCTTACATGGTTACTGGTATTGACAACAATTCTTTTGCCTGTGTGAAAAATGTAAAAAAGGTAATACTCCCGAAAACCATTCGTTCTGCTCCATCATTGGCATTTAATTACAATTCAGGAATAGAAGAAATTATTGTGGACGAAGAAAATCCGTATTATACAACAGTAAATGGTGTTATGTATACCAAGGATATGAAATGTCTAACTGCTTATCCTTCTGCGAAGCCTGACTCCGTATTTATAGTGCCGGAAGGTCCGCAATCCGTAGGTATGTCTGCTTTTACATTGTTAAGAAATTTAAAAGACATCACGATGCCATTAACCTTAAAAACAATGGAAAATGGAGCAATGATTACCGGTAGTATTCAGCGCGCAGTATTTCAAGATAGTGTAACGATGTTTGAGTATGGAGCATGTTCTTTGTTCGAAGCAGAAGAAATCGTGTTGGGCAACCGAGTAAATACATTTAATTCGCCAATAATTGCATTTTCTAAACCGATAACATTAACTTGCCGCACAGTAACGCCGCCTTACTTCCCATTACAATCAGCCGCAGGTTCCCATCTTGGTGAATCAGAGTTGCGTGTCCCTATGCAGAGTATTGCCGCTTATCAGCAAGCCGAAGGATGGAAATTGTTTGGCAACATTGTTTCTATAGAGCCGCCTGTAGTAACCGGTTTGGATAATGTGCAAGTGTCATGGGTGCAAAATTTCTCTGCAACGGGCTATGTCTGGACGCTTTATACGGACGAGGCGCATACACAGCGGTATATGACACTTACCTTTGATGCAAACGGACATTTGATAGGTATTGACTTGGCGGGAAATCAAGCACCAGCACGTGTACCGGCTTTGAATGAAGAGGACGAAGAAGAATCAATGCAATTCGCAGAGTATTACTCGTTTACGATTACAGGTCTCGCTGCGAACACGACCTATTATTTCGTCCGCCAGAGCCTGAACGGAACAGATATTATTGACGAAGAGATGGGTTCCTTTGAGACGCTTTCGAGTGAATCCGAGGGGTTAAAAGACAATGTGCAAAGCGACAAAGGACAATGCGTAAAGATGCTTCGTGATGGACAAGTTTTTATTGAGCGTGGAGAAAAAATGTATTCCCCGAGTGGGCAAGAATTGAAGTGAGGGCGGTCAATGATATTGACCTGAAATAGAAGAAAAATGAATATTAATGACATTTCCGAAGACAATAATTTGGAAATGTCATTTTTTTGTTGTATATTTGCACTCGATTTTGCAAAGTAACTATTTAACGCATCAAATACTATGAAAGTACAGTGGACGGGGTTGGTGGATGACATGAAAGGGCATGTGGATAAGGATTTCTATGCGCGGCATATTCCGGGAAACGGGACGTGGGCGGCAGTATGTCACAAGCCGGAATTGAGTAAGGCAGAGAAGAAGAGGCGTGCTGCGCATCCTACGGCAAAGCAGTTTAGCAATTATGTCGCGGAGAGTAAGGCTATCTTACGTGATCCGGAGCGGCGTGCGGCATGGCAAGCGAAATATGACGAGACCTTGTACCGAGCGAAGAAATGGGGCAAGCCGGCTTACGGGCGGTTGTGCGACTACGTACGGCATGAGGTAAATGAAATGTTAAAGCGCGGCGAGGAAATCAAACCGTAAAGGGCGAGTGCACGTACAGGCACGAAGTCGCAAAGGAATAGTTCTTCGGGAGCATATTGGAATGACGTTGGGGTGATCTTGGGCTGAGCAGCCTTTGATCACCCTTTCAGCACCCATTGAGCACCCTTTGGGACCACGTGGAGACCCCGTGGAAAGGAGGCAACTACCTCTAACAGCCATAAAAGAGACCTCATGCGGGATAATATCCCGCGTAAACGACAAACGTTACACTTAGGAAACGAATTAATAAAAGGTAGAAATCCTCGATTTATTTGCGTATGTCAGAAAAAAGCAGTACTTTTGCAGTCGCAAAAGTTGAACGATATGAAAATTGTTATTATCGGAGCGGGGAGTGTGGGGACGAATCTGCATCACGCGCTGGAGAGCAAAGGTATCCATGCGGAGTTGATCCATGGGCGTCCGCTGACGGCGAAGCGCGAAGCGCCGAAAGCTGAAGGCGGAGTGCTAAGAGGCGAGAGCGAAGCGATGAGACCGGAAATCCCGCAGGCCGACGTATATATCTATGCGATAGCCGATCACGCACTGCGCGAGGTGATTTCCAAAGTCTATGCGCCGAAGGCGCTGCATCTTCATACCTCGGGTTCGATGCCTATCGAGGTGTTCGGCGAAGACAAACCGCACGCAGGCGTACTATATTTCTTCCAGAGTTTCAGCCGCGAAGTACTGATTGAAGACTGGAGCGGAATCCCTTGTATCATCGAGGGTCGTAATATCGACGACATCGCCGCCATCTACTCGCTGGCGCAGTGCCTGACGAGTCGCATCTACGAGGCGAACCAGCACGACCGCGAGCGGTTGCATATCGCCGGTATCTTTGCCAATAACTACTCGAACCTCATGTACCGCATCGCCGCGGAAGTACTCAAAGACACGCAGATACCTTTCGAAGCGCTCTTACCGCTTATCGACCAGACAGCGGCAAAGGTACATTCTCTCAAACCGAAAGATGCACAGACAGGCCCCGCCAAGCGCGGAGACCATGAAGTGATGAATCATCATTTGGAAATACTGAAGGCTACGCCTTATGCCGAAGTGTATCAAGCGCTCGCAGCGTTAATCGAGAAAGCGCATACTCATTGAGTTCGTCCCAACGAATGACGATAGTGCCGGGGATTTCCGGCATTTTTTGTACGCGATGCACCATAAACCGTGCATGCAGTTTCTGATGCGAGAGCACGTGCGTAAACGGATACTTATCATCCGTTTGGCCCTCAGTACATGGAAATTCGTATAAATGGTACCAGATATCCTTAGCTTCGCGGCGTTGGATGATGGTATGTTCGCCATCCGTATAGACGTGGTAGGTGAACCACCTGTCCCTTACTTTTGGACGGGGCTTGCGGACAGGCAGTAACTCCGCCGTACCATGCGCGTAGGCGGCGCAGTGTGCCTGCAGCGGGCAGTGCGCGCAGTTGTCGCCTAAAGACGGCGTACAATACAAGGCCCCGAACTCCATAATAGCGGAGTTGAAAAGCCGCGGGTGCTCGCGGTCGAGAAGCGTCTCTATCTGCTTGTGAAACAGTTTCTTACCAGCGGAAGTGTCAAAGGCTTCGTCGATGTCCAACAACCGCGCCACCACCCGATATACGTTGCCGTCCATCGCGGGGTAGGGCAGGTCGTACGCAAAAGAAGCGATTGCCCCTGCGGTATAGTCTCCTACACCGGGCAGTGCCCGAATCTCATCGAAAGTCTTTGGAAAAGGCACCCATCCGCGCTCCACGATCAACTGCGCCGCCTTATGCAAGTTGCGGGCCCGCGAGTAATAGCCCAACCCCTGCCACTCGCGCAGCACATCGGCTTCGTCAGCGGCCGCCAAGGCCTCCACATTCGGCCAGCGCGCCATAAACCGACGCCAGTAGTCCAAACCCTGTAACACCCGTGTCTGCTGCAGGATGATCTCGCTTAGCCAGATCGCGTACGGATCCTCCGTCTCACGCCATGGAAGGGCACGGCGGTTCGTCTCGTACCATTCGTATAAGTGCCTATGTAATAAGGAGTTGGACATAGTTTTCAACAATTTCTGGACCTAAAAAAGCCAAATCGGGTACAAAAGTACAAAAAAATAACAATTTTTGCAATTTTTTTTAAGAAAAATTTTCGTATTTCATTTATTTTCAGTACCTTTGCACGATTTTTCGACATTACAAGGAGAAACTAAAGCACCTATATAGTTATGACTAAAGCTGAACTCATTAACGACATTTCTATCGCTACGGGGTACGACAAGACGACGATCACAGCTATTGTGGAAGCCTACATGGATAGCGTGAAGAAGACTTTGGTTGGCGGAGAGAATGTATATCTCCGTGGCTTCGGCACATTCCAGATTAAGTTGCGTAGGGCGAAAATCGCCCGTAATATCAATGCCAGCAAGTCTGTGCCGGTTCCGCCTCACCGCGTTGCTTCGTTCAAGCCTGCGAAGGGGTTCGCTAAAGACATGCGTGCATAAATTGAAAAATAAGAAAAAATATATACTAACAGTTTAAATTTTATTCATTATGCCGAACGGAAAGAAGCATAAGAGACATAAGATGTCTACGCATAAGCGCAAAAAACGCTTACGTAAGAATCGTCATAAGCATAAGTAAATGACGGTGCATGTAGCTTTGTGGCCTTAGACGTGTCTAAGTGTAGACGCGTTGCCACAAGGCTTTTTTATTTATTGATTTAATCCTTTCAAGTATGAAAAGCGAATTAATTGTGGACGTACAGCCGCAAGAGATTTCGATCGCGCTGACAGAGGATGACCGCTTGCAAGAAGTGGCGCGTGAGAAACGCGACCAGGACAACTTCGCCGTAGGAAATATCTACTACGGGCGCGTCAAAAAAGTGATGCCGGCGCTCAACGCAGTCTTTGTGGATGTAGGTCACGAAAAAGAAGCTTTTCTGCATTATCTGGATTTAGGTTCTCAGTTTCGAACGCTGCAGACCTATGTCACCAAAGCCGTCTCAGATAGACGTCGCGTGCCTTTGATTCAAAAGACTCCGCGGCAACCCGAGGTAGGCAAAGAAGGGCAGATCGCAGAGGTACTGAAGGTAGGTGACCCTATTCTGGTGCAGGTCTCCAAGGAGCCGATCAACACCAAGGGCCCGCGCCTTACTGCCGAGATCTCTATCGCAGGACGTAATATCGTCCTCATCCCCTTCTCTGACGGTGTTATGGTCAGTCAGAAGATTAAACGCGAGGCAGAACGCCAGCGTCTCAAACAACTGATGCTCTCTATCAAACCGCAAGGGTTTGGCATCATCGTTCGTACTGTAGCCGAAGACAAGCGCGTGGCAGAACTGGACAATGAGTTACGGTTGCTCGTGGAGCGGTGGCAAGAGACCATCAAGACCCTGCAGCAGAAAGAACCCGTCAGTCTGGTTAGCGAAGAGATGGGACGTACGCTCGGTATCATCCGCGATGTCCTCAGTCCCGACTTCACCACCATCCAAATCAATGACCGCGAGATTTACAACGAAGTACGGCAGTATTTGGAACTCATCGCACCCGAGAGCGCGAAGATCGTGAAGTTTTACGACGGCACGCAGCCTATCTTTGACCATTTCGACATCACCCGCCAGATGAAGACGGGACTCGGCAGAACGGTCGGTTTTAAGCATGGAGGATACCTCATCATCGACAAGACCGAAGCACTGTTCTCCATTGATGTCAATTCCGGCAGCAAGAAGATCTACGAGGACCAAGAGGAGAATGCCTTCCAGTTTAACATGCTGGCAGCAGAGGAGTTGGTACATCAGTTGCGCCTGCGCGACATCGGCGGTATCATCATCGTCGATTTCATCGATATGGACGACAAAGGTCATCAGCAGCAACTCTATGACTTTGTACGCAAACTCATGGAACGCGACCGAGCGAAGCATAATGTCTTGCCGCTCAGTAAGTTCGGCCTGATGCAGATCACGCGTCAACGCGTGCGTCCGGCAGTGGAAGTGCAGGTGGAAGAAACCTGTCCGACCTGCGGCGGCAAGGGTAAGATCCAAGCATCGATACTCTTTACCGACCAACTCGCAGAGCAATGCGAACAGGAGTACCTACAACACGGAAAGGGGCTGCAGTTACATCTTCACCCCTACATCTATTCCTACGTCACGCGTGGTTTCTGGCGCTCATTAGCCGGTCAGTGGAGACGTAAGTATGGTATCAAAGTGGTTGAGAATCAATCCTTAGGAATGCTCGAAACACGATTTATTGCAGAAAAGTAAAAAGAAAAGCCGGCCAACGCCGGCTTTTTCTTTTATTCGTCTTCAGAGATCTCTGCTCCGGGCACGTAGCGCTTAAGCACGCGCGCCACACCGGTCGTCCAAGAGTTGATCGAGTCGTTGTCCATTTGCAGACCGCTGATCATGTGCACTACCTGGTCGATCGGCATGCCGTAGCGCAGCACGCCGGAGATCAGACGGGCGTAGTTCCAGAACTCGCGGTCGAACTTATAACTCAGTCCTTCGACAGTCGTCTTAAACCCGCGGGTGTTGACGAACTGGAAGTCATAGCGCTTTGTGCCGTCCGGTTGAACAACTTTCAGGATCTTTCCTTTCACTACGCTCTTCGGCAGCGCAATTCCCATTTCATCGTCGGCCAGCCCCGTGAAGATCTCGTACGGACGACCGTCCTTCAGGCCTACGAAGGCAATCCATTTATCTTTCTGGTTCTGGAAGCGCACTACGTCTGCTTCTAACTCTGCCGGACGTTTCAATAATGTCGAAGTTTCTTGTATCTCCATAATTCTAAAATTTCAAATCATCAATCATCAATCACCAATGCTCAGCTTTGCTGAGCTGCTCGTCTCTCCCGCTTCGTTCTTCATTTGATACTGCACGCCGTCCTCGGAGACAAGGTAATGAATCTGCATCAACTCGCCGAGCATAGCTTCTTTGCTGTAACTGATGTCGAGGCGCACTTTCTTGCCGTAGTAGTCGGGTAGGTACGCGTCAAGCATGGCTTGCAAATAGCGGCAACTGTTGCAGTGGCCGTTGTAGTCGATATCTGAATAGACGATCTTATGCGGCACGATGCATGTCGGTTCGGGGATGGTCGTCATCCGCACGCGCGGCAAGTCAATCACCTCGCCGTCTACGCAGTCTTTGAAGATCGGCTCGTCGAAGATATTCACCAGTTCGCGTTTCTCCAGGTCCAACACCGCCCACACCGACTTACATTGTCCGATCAGCCGGTCGCCCAAATAGAGCCGGAAATCACGCGTGCTGAGCATGTGTGCATTCGACTCAATCCAAGTCTCAAAGCGCACGATATCGTTGTGTCTCGGCAACTCATACACCTCCAGCGACAGACGCGTCAAGATCCATCCTAAGCCTCTCGGGTGCATGGCCGCGATACCGTAGCCCAACTCATCGGCTGCCTTTCCGGCAACTTCCAATAAGTATTCCTCCAGGTGGTACAGACGCGTTTTCTTGTGCGCGTCCGACTCCTGGTACTTCATTTCGTATGAATAATTATATTTCATGTTTTATTCTGTTTTGAGCCATCTATCGAGCCACCCGCGGAACTCGCGCTGCCACAGTATTCCGTTCTGCGGCTTGAGTACCCAGTGGTTCTCATCCGGGAAGATCAGTAACTCCGCCGGCACGCCGCGCATCTTCGCCGCGTCGTAAGCTGCCATCGCCTGGTTCGCTAAGATACGGTAGTCTTTCTCGCCGTGGATACATAGTATCGGAGTATCCCACTTATCGACGAACTTATGCGGGCTGTTGGCGTACGTGCGTTGTGCGATCTTGTTGTCTTTGTCCCAATACGCGCCGCCGAGGTCCCAGTTGGCAAACCATTTCTCTTCGGTCTCCAGGTACTGCATCTCGAGGTTAAAGATACCGTCGTGCGCGATGAAGGCTTTGAAGCGACCCTCGTGGTGACCGGCGATCCAATAGACGCTGAATCCGCCGAAGGACGCACCGACGCAGCCGAGGTGGTCTTTGTCCACGTACGGCTCTTTGCAGAACTCATCAATGGCGGTGAAATAGTCGCGCATACATTGGCCGCTGTAGTCGCCGCTGATCTCTTCGTTCCACTCTTTGCCAAAGCCCGGCAGGCCGCGTCTGTTCGGCGCTACGATGATATAATCACCCGCAGACATCATCATGAAGTTCCATCGGAAGGACCAGAACTGCGAAACCGGACTTTGCGGACCGCCCTCGCAATACAGGATGGTCGGATATTTCTTGTTCGGGTCGAAATGCGGCGGATAGATGATCCAGGTCAGCATGTGCTTGCCGTCCGTCGTCTTCTGCCAGCGCGGCACTACTGTCGAGCGCTCGATCTGGTCGTAGATATTATCGTTCTCGTGCGTCAGTTGGGTCAACTCAATATAGCCGTCCACTTTCGCCAGCGCCTTCGCTACATCGAGCACACATATCTCGTTTGCCTCGCGCATCGAGTGTCTCAGCAGGTAAGCATAGTGATCCGTGACATCAGCCAGACTCACGTCAAACTGCCCTTCGGTCATCTTCGCGCACCAGCCTTCGAGTCCCATTGCCCAGAGGTGAATAGTGCCCTGAATGACGGCGGTGCCGAGCAGCACGGAGTCGTTGTACCAAGCAAACTCATCCACGTTGGTGTCTAAGTAATGACTGATGAAGCGTTTCTCGCCGGTCTTCAGGTTCATCACCATCAGGCGGTTCTGGTCACTCTCGTAGCCGTCGCGCTCCATGGACGACCACGCGATCCACTCGCCATTCGGCGAATAACTCGGATTCGTGTCGTAGCCCTTATTGTCCTCGGTGATATTACGCTCCTCGCGCGTGTTCACGTTATAAAGGAAAATATCGCTGTTCGTGCTTACGGCGTACTCCAGACCCGTCTTCTTGCGGCAGGTGTAGGCGATCTCTTCGTTGTTGGGATTCCATGCCAACTGCTCGATGCCGCCGAAGGGCTTCATCGGACTCTCGAAAGCCGTGCCCTCGAGGATGTTCACGCCTTCACCGACTTTAGCCGTCTTGATGCGTTCGCCCTCGCCGTAATACGTGATCTCCAGCGGGCATACGAAAGGCTGCGGAGCGGTCTCTGTCCACTCGTCCCAGTGCTTATACATCAAATCCTCGTGCATATGCCCGGTCGCGAGCGGCAGATCCGGATATTTATCGACGGTCGAAGGAACGGTTTTTATCTGCTTAATAAGAATGATCTTATCGCGCATCGGGGAGAGTAGGAAGCCTTCGATATCGTCCGCGCCTTCCACTTTCACTTCCTCTTTGTCGCGACGCAGGTATAACTGTCCGCCGCGCATAAACGCGAGCCAACCGCTGGCGCCGAACCATGCCGGTTCATAGCCGACGAACTCATCAAACACGTCTAACTCGCCTTCTTTTGCGTACGGGTCGCATATACGAATCCAAGTCGTCGAGCGGTTTTCCTCCACGCTATAATAACTCACGGTGTAGGCCAACCAACCCGTCTCGATATCGCTTTGTACCGCACCGATACGTCCCATCGCCCAGAGTCCTTCGGGTGTCAACCGACCGCCCTCAATGGTGATTTGCGGCTTCGTGATAGGAGCCTTACCTTCTTCTGCCTTTTGGCAACTTACACCTACTAAAGCCACTGCTGCCATAATAAAAATCGCTAATTTTTTCATGTTCACAAACTTTTGCGCTGCAAAAGTACAAAAATATTTTGATATATGCAAAAAAAGTTGTAAATTTGCAGCATAATTCGAAAAACCATGAAAGTTCAATTCTTAGGGGCCACGCGGGAAGTGACCGGAAGCAAGCACCTCATCACTACTGATTCAGGACACACGATACTGCTCGACTGCGGCATGTATCAAGGTAAAGGAATGGAGACCGACGCGGCGAACAGAGACCTCGGTTTTGACCCTGCGAAACTCGACTGCGTAGTGCTCAGCCATGCGCATATTGACCATTCGGGACTGATCCCGTATATCGTGAAGATGGGCTTCAAGGGTGATATATACTGCACGCCCGCGACGCGTGACCTGTGTGCACTCATGCTCGCCGACACCGCTTTCATTCAGGAACAAGACGTGCGGACCTACAACAAGAAGATCGACCGCCAGAACCCCCATAAGGAGAAAGGCAAGAAATACAAAGTCGAACCGCTATACAACCAGCAGGACGTCAACCGCGCGATGAAGCATTTCGTCACTTACGGCTACGACCGCCGCTTCCGGCTCTTTGACGATGTGCTGTTGACTTTCACTAACTCCGGCCACATGCTCGGAGGCGCGATTTGTAGCCTCGAGGTATATGAGACGGTGTCCCCCGACGGAACGGGGGAAACCCTTGACGGAAAAGGGGCTAAGCGGTGGAAAAGGTTGACGTACACGGGTGATATCGGTCGACCGAAGAGTCACATCCTGCCGTCGCCGCAACTCTTCCCGCAGTGCGACTATCTGATTTGCGAGTCCACGTATGGCGATCGCCTGCACGACGCGCCGGAAGCTACCGAAGAGCAGCTGCTCGGCATCGTGGAGGACACCTGCGTCTATCGCAAAGGCCAGTTGCTCATCCCGTCTTTCTCCGTCGGCCGTACGCAAGAGATTGTCTATGTGCTGAACCAACTCTATAACGACGGGCGCCTGCCGCACATCCCCGTGTACGTGGATAGCCCGATGAGTACGAACGCCACCCAGATCTTCCGCATGTACCCGGACGAACTGAGCGACGAGGTACAAGACACCTTGCGCTTCGATCCCGATCCCTTCGGCTTCAACACCCTGCGCTACATCACCGACATCAACGAGTCGAAGATGCTGAACCACAAAGAAGAACCGTGTATCATCATCTCCGCGAGCGGCATGTTGGAGGCAGGACGTATCAAGCACCACGTGGCGAATCATATCTCCGACCCGCGCTGCACGATCCTCATCGTCGGCTATTGCGAACCCACCACGCTCGGCGCGCGCATCCAACAACCGGGACTGCAGTGGATATCCATCTTCGGTCTCGACCGACGTATTAAGGCGCAGATCACCAAGATAGAGAGTTTTTCCGGCCACGGCGACTACCAGGAGATGATCGACTACCTCACCCGTAGCTTGCAGGTTAATGACGTGAAGCGCGTGTTCGTCGTGCACGGCGCCGAAGAAGCCGCGACGGCCTATAAGGAGCACTTACACGAAGCGGGATTTAAGAATATAGAGGTACCGGAACACGGAGAAGAAGTCGTTTTATAACAAAAAACGCAAATTTATTTGCACAATTCAAAAAAAAGCAGTACCTTTGCACCCGCTTTTGAGAACGAAGGCGCTGCGGGTAGTAGTTCAGCCCGGTTAGAATGCCTGCTTTGGGAGCAGGAGGTCGTGAGTTCGAATCTCGCCTACCCGACATCGGGGGTCCGCAAGGACTCCCGAATCTCTAAAGGAGACGAGCCGTATGGGCTCTTTTTTTGTAATTAACTGATGTACAAGGCTATTTTTATTGACATAGACGACACCATTCTCGACTACATCCCCTGTTGTCGGGAAGCTTTTGATGCCGCCTTGGCGGTAATTGATCCGAGTACTCCGAATACCGACGCCCTCTTCGAGCTCTTCTTTTCTATCTCCGGTCGACTCTTCTCCGAGGCGAAGCACGGGCTGCATACGGTTGCGGAAGTGATGGAACTCTATCCGCAGGAGTTCTGTGAGCGCGCAGGCTATTCGCCCGAGACCGTCGATCCGTTCAAGCATGCTTTCCGTGCGGCGTGGGGAATGACGCACACCTTGGTGCCTGGAGCGAAAGAGACCTTGGAAGCCTTGCATGCGAAAGGTTATCGGCTCTTTGCCGCCAGCAACAGTTTCGGTCACCTGCAGCGTAGCCGCTTGGAGCAAGCCGGCGTGTTGCACCTCTTCGAAGACACGTATATCTCCATGGATATCAGCTATGACAAACCCGACGTGCGGTTTTACGAGGAAGCCCTGCGCCGCTGCGACCTCATGCCGCAAGACGTGCTGATGGTCGGCGACAGTATGACGACCGACATCCTCGGCGCACAGAAAGCCGGCCTCGATGCGGTCTTCTTTGACAGACGAGGAGAAGGAATTAAGGATGAAGAGCAGGAAGGATTAAAGGTGATTTCCTCGCTTCCTCAATTACTGACACTGCTGTAACCACGCGAGCAGCGCCTGCATGTTCGGGAAAACCACATCCGCGTGTTCTTCCCACAGCGCCTCATCGGGCAGAATACCGGTGTTGACCGCAGCCGTAAAGAGTTCAGCCGCTTTGCCGGCCCGCACACCCAGCGGTGCATTTTCTACCACCATACATTCGTTTTTCGCAAAACCGCAACGCTCCCAAGCCTTCAAATACGGTTCGGGATGGGGTTTACCATGCTGCACGTCGAAAGCCGAGATGACGCCGGTAAAAGTGTCGGGGAAGGTATTGCGAAGGTTATCGAGTAGCGAACGTTGACCCGAACCGGTCACCACCCAGCACTGTACGCCGCGGCTCTTGAGATAAGCCAATACCTCGCGAATACCCGGTATCAGTTCGGGCAGCTTGCCGCCTGTTAACTCATTGAAATGCTGCGACTTATCGGCATATACGGCTTCTATCAACTCCGGCGACGCATCCATGCCATGCACCAGCCGATGTGCCTCGTTGATAACCGACGCACCCGTACGACCTTCATTGCGATAGGTCTGGTTCTTGGTGAACGGCAACCCGTGCTTCTGCATCGCCCATTCCCAAGACGCCGCATGGTACGGCATGGAGTTAAACAGCACGCCGTCCTGATCAAAAAAGACCGCCTTCGGCAACTTCCGCGACCGCTCACCAAAGATCGTTGAGCCTATCCGCACCATCGTCGAACCGCACGCTATCGCAATGCGATAGTCATCGCTCATCCCCATCGACAAAACCGGATTACTCAGACTATTCAGAATACTCAGATTACTCAGAACCGCTTTCGCCTCGCTAAAGCACCGCCGTATCTCTACTTCCTCGTCGGTGTTGGTGGCCATGGTCATTAGACCGCGAACACGTACGTGCTGAAAATCTGCAATATGCAATCTTAAATCTTCAATCTCCGAAGGAGTCAATCCTGTTTTGCTCTCTTCTTTCGCTACGTGCACCTCCAGCAGCACGTCTTGCACAAACCCTTGCTTGGCCGCTTCGTCGTTGATGGCTTGCAGCAGGCGCTCGGAGTCCACCGACTGAATAAGGTACGGCCGTAACTTCAGCAGATCCCGCACTTTGTTGGTTTGCAGGTGCCCGATGAAATGCCAGTGGATGTCGGCGGGCAGGGCAGGCACTTTCTTCTGTAGTTCCTGCACGCGGCTCTCGCCGAAGTGTCGCTCTCCGGCTGCATACGCCTCGCGAATCGCCTCGACGGGATGAAACTTACTCACGCACACGAGCGTCACGCCCGCGGGTATGTGCGCACGCACGCTCCTTATTTGTTCTGCGACTCCAGCCATTGGATATACGGCGTGATATAACGTTCTTTCTTCTCCGGATAGACGGTCTCGAGATCGACCATGATACCCGTCTCGTACACGTTCGCCAACTCGTCGTTGACGGCATTCCCGAAGAACTGCAGGTCGTTGGTGATGTTGAGGTACGCAGAGAACATCGGCGGGATGACCGTGCCCTGTTCGCGTACCGCATGTTGCAGGATCTTATAGTTCTCTTGCGGGTCGTCGCCTGTGAACGGCGAGGCACTCAGTTCTTTTATCGGCAGCGGGTTATAGGGTTCAAAGAGCCCTTCTTCGCCGCGATGATAGCGGTCGAGGTACGCGTATATCAGGTCGCGCGCCGCGAGGTTATACGCCGGATAGATAGTTACTTTTCCGATCATCCATCGTACCTCGGGATGGTCGTGCATCACTGCGCCGATGCCGTCCCATATGTTATCGAGCGCAAAGAGCGCCTTCACGCCCATCTCGCGTTGCTGGTACATCGGTTGCACGAACGCGCGCCCGAACTCAATCGTGTTCGGCAGGTACTCGCGGATGAAGCGCTCGGAGTAGTGGAACAGGTGCGCCGAGGTGATGAACGGTTGGCCGTCGCGTATCTCGGCGTCCGTGCCGATGAGATAGCGGTAGCCGCCTACGATCTGTTGGTGCTCGGGGTCCCAGACGATGAGTTGATGGTAGGGTTTGGCCATCGTGTCCATTTCATCGATGTCCATCTCGTTGCCTGTCGCGCCGCCGCCATCGCGGTAACTGATCTCGCGCAGACGTGCTATCTCACGCATCACGTTCGGGCACTCGTGCGCCGTGATGTCATAGATGAGGTTGTCCGCCTTGTTGGACGGACGAAGCAGGTGACCTTCTAACTCCTTAAGTAACAGACTTGTCTCAACAGCTGGTATGATTGGTTTCATATCCTTTAAACTTTAATTTTTACACTTTACACTTTACACTATACACTATACACTTTGCCCTTTACCTCCTGTGCCCACTGCTTGGGCGTTTTGCTATTATCGAACGTGGTGTAGGGGATGGGTGGCAGCACGTGCACTTGGAAGTGCTTGCCATGCGCACCGTACATCTCGTCCACGAGGTACAGCATCTCGATGTTCAGTTTGATATGCAGTTTCTTGCGTAGGTACGCGAGGGTGTAGAAGAACTTGCTGTTCTTGCCTTCGAAGTAGATCGGCACAATGTCGCGCTGGTACTCTTTGGCGCGCTGCACAAAATTCTTCTGCCATTCCAGATCGCATATCTGCCATTTCCCGTTGATCCGCTGCAGGCGGCTGCATGCGCCTGCCGGAAAGGTAAGCACGTCGGTCTCGGACTCCCACATCTTCTGTTGCGCCTCCACTTGCTCGCGACTCAGTCGTCCCATTTTGTTCACCGGTGCCCAGAGCGCATTGATTGGCTCCATGTACATCAGCATCTCGTTCACGATCACCTTCAGCGGCCTCGGGCGGTGCTCATGAATCATCTGCGCGATGATCATGCCGTCCAGTCCTCCGAGCGGGTGATTGGATACGAAGATGACGGGTTTGTCCGCCGCAGGAATATTCTCAAGACCTTCTATCGACGCCGTACATCCTAACTCTTCGTGGATGACCCGGTCGATGAACTCGTAGCCTTTGAGATCCGGGTATTTGCGCAGGAACGCATTCATCTGCTTGATATGCGCGATACGCTCCAGGTACCGAATGACAAACTCCGGTACACGCGCTTTCGGCGCCTTGCTCTTCAGGATAGCTCGTATGTCGAACTGTAGGGGCATCAGTGGGTAGCGTGCAGGATATCCATGATTGGGGTCTTGGCGATCGAGATCAGCTCGCAGTCGTACGATTTCAGCACTTGCTTGAGCGCAAAGACCGCATCGTCGAGCAGGTTCGCCTGAACGAGTACCGCGACGTTCTTACGCGTCTCTTTCTCGCCGTCGATGGTGATCATTTCTACGCGGGCTTTGTACCAGAACGCACCGCCTTCGTTCGGGAATACCTCGAAATACTGGCTGCGTTTGCAACTCATCACCTCGCAGTCGCCGAAGATGAAAGGTTTGATCTCCTCCATCAGGCAGTTCTCTGCGTCTGCAAAACTCACTGCTCCGTCCACCAGGTAGGTCTCTTTCGCCTTACCCGGGTTGTCCTCGCCCGTCTGGCGAGAGTAGTTTACTTTAATCTCGTGAAATATCATAATTCTAAAATCTTAAATCTTCAATCTAAAATATCAAATCAGCCACATCGGTTGCCGTGAGCTGATTTTGCGGCATCGGCCTTAACGTCCCGCTCCAGAGCATCAGCGGCACTTTCGGTTTGTCGTCGATAACGCGGTCGATAGCGTGCCGCTCGTCTTGCATGAGTTGCCATCCGGGTTGGAGGACGAACACCACATCGCCCGTATGGCGCTTGCAGAGCGTGGAACCCAGGAGCGGGTGCAGCATCGCCTCGTGTCCCGGCATCGCAATCTGGATGCCCTCGAAGTCCATCAGGAAATTCGCCACCTGCCGCTGGATGGTCTCCAGACTCAGGCGTTTCTGCTCGATGAGCGTGCGGTTGAGGTATAGCGACTGACCGTAGCTGCCGTCCACCCATCGCTCATGGCCATACAGCGCCATCAGGTACGTGCCCGTCAGTGCTGCCGCGCGGTCCACATTAAACTGCTGCACCGGCATATGCAGGTCGCTGAGCGTCTGCGCGCTCGTGCCTAACACCGGACGACCTACTACCAGCACTTGGTAGTTCGCCCGACCGATACGTTTATCCAACTGCTCCATCAGGTAGCCGAGGTCTTGGTTCAGACGCAGGTACATATCTTCCTGCTCGGCGCTCTCGATAGCGTCCGACTGCGCGAGCGGGCTCAGCGTGTTGAACTGCAGCATCAGCAAGTCCGGCGTAGCGTCCGTGCCCAGTTTCTGTTCTTTCTGCAGCGCCAGCGCCAGTTCGATGACGAGTGTGTTGGCTTCCGGCGACTTGGTCAGTATATCCTTCACGGCATACGAGAAACTCTTCTTACGTTCCTGCTCCGTAGGGTGGTTGTACATCGGGATATCCATCCGCGGTGTCCACTGGTGCGCCGCCAGGATGTCGAACCGTCCGCCGTTGTTATAGTCGTACGCTGCCGTCGGCAGTCCTTCGGTGTAAGCCGCCGTCGCTACCCATTTATGCGATGCGGCGTCAATCCAACAGCACGCGTTGGCTGCGTGTCCTGCCAGCAGCACCGTCGTCTCGGGTTGGATACCGATAGCGTATATCTTCGCCGCCGGATAGAGGATACGCATGCGGTCGGTGATGGTGCGCGTCAGCAGCGCCTTCGGGCCTATATGGATGCTCGTGCCGATGCCGTGCATCTCTTCGTCCTTCAGCATCGCATGGATGCGGCGGTCGCGGCGCGAGAAATAGGTGTCCATGGTGTAACCATGCCGATCGGGTGTCTCGCCGGTCACGAGCGTCGCCGTCGTCTCATTGCCGCCATATACGAGTTGCGGGAAAGCCACCGTCGTCTGGTAGGCTTCTTCGCTCAGCGTGCGTAAACCGCCCTGCTGCCAATACGGACGAAGCATCGCCAGGTTCTCGGTTGTCAAACCGTCCACTACCGCCACCACCGTCAGACGCGGCGCGGCGAACGAACAAACAGCCAGCAGGCTGAGTATCAACGTACTATATAGATAAGTCTTGCGCATAGATGTGTCAAAGGAATAATGATCAATCGCCACCCGAAACCAACGAGCGGGTGACAGGAGAAAAAGGTCAGAAAGACCACGATCAGCAACAGCAACCCATAGGGTACACCTGCTACGAGTTCTACCCACCATGACCAGCGGCCGCGTTGGCGGTCGTAGAGGCTCATGAGGCATACAAAAACAAAATAGAGCGCTAAGCCCAGCGGCCACGAAGCGTACCAGGGTGTCTTAGCGATGTCAAACGGTCCTATCTCGCCCTGCGCCACGATCGGCGTGCCGTCGCTCAACTGCGCCTGCTGCAGATACCGCATCAGTTCTTCGGGCAGGAACAAACGGTCTTCGGACGCCATCGGCCGGTCGGCTTTCGGTCCGAAGAGCAGATTGATACCCGCGTTGGCCCAAGATAGCCCGCCCGTATAATGACGAATGAACGTGCGGTAGGTCTGACCCGTGTAACCCGTGTACTCCGACGTGATGGTGTCGCCCAAGGCCTTGGCGATTAGCCAGTACGGCCGCGTGGCGCAGTTGTCGAACACGAAGTTATAGAGGTATTTGCGGTTTTCCGGCTGATAGTTCTCCACCAGTTTGTCCCACAAGATATTAGTCTGCTCCGCCGTGAGGTTCAGCACCTGTTCGTACACCGGCCGTTGCTCTTCGTCATACTCGCGCATAAACCACCACATCGGCGCCGCGCCTAACTCGTACCAGGTTTCTCCGCGTACGAATTTCCAGTAGAAATGGTCTGTGTTGAAATCAAAGATGCCGTAATTGAATACGATATCAATATCGTTCTGTTCGTCCAGCACACGGATTGCGGTGTGTCCGTAGCGCGCGTAGAGCTCCTCGCCCGGCGTGCAGGTCAGCAGCGAGATACGCGCCTGCTCACTCAGCCGCTGCGCCGACATCCCGAGGGACATCAGCATCGCCAGAACGAGCATATATGTACGGATCTTATTGCGCATAGACGTAGATACAATAGGGCAGGAAGGTACAGATCATGCCGAGCAGCCAACCCGCCGCCACTTGCGAGGGCGTATGGGCCTTGAGGTACAGGCGCGCATACATCAGGATGAGACTCAGGCCGAACCACAGGCATAATGTGCCTACCGTCGGCAGCGCACCGATACCTAAGCAGTAGGCGAACAGTCCGCCGATGAGGCCTCCCATACCCGTGAGGTGCGCGCTGATCTTCCACCATCGGTTGATGAGTGTGATCAGACCGATCGCCGCCATCGCGCCCAGGGCGATAAAACCGAGATAGAGCGGCGCATGCAGGATGGCGATCATCAGGTACGCCCAGAAGCCAAAACCTAAGGCCGCGTATAGATACGGCACGGTGCGCTGTGCAGGGTTCTCTATCTGGATGTCTTCTATCACGCCGCGCTTGATACGAATCCATATAGCGCTCAGCGGAATGAGACAGGTCAGCAGAAACGTACCCACCACCGCGATGATGCTCCATACCGGACTCAGCGGGTTGACCTGCGTATGGTACGCCCAGCAGAAGAGCGCGATCCCGTAGGTCGGCACGAAGAGCGGGTAGAGGATGATGCTCAGCGTTTTGGCTACTATGTCGATCAGTCGTCTCATAGGGTCTTACGAAGTCGGGCAACAGGGATGCCTAATAGGTCGCGGTATTTGGCGACGGTGCGGCGGGCAATCGGGTAGCCGTGTTCCGCCATGGCGTCCACCAGCTGCTCGTCCGTCAGCGGGTTGCGCTTGTCTTCCGCGTCCACCACCTCCTGCATGATCTTCTTGATCTCGCGCGTCGAAACCTCGTCGCCCTCGGCGTTCGTCATCGACTCGGAGAAGAAATACTTGAGCGGATACACGCCGAACCGCGTCTGCACGTACTTGCTGTTGCTTACGCGCGAGATAGTCGACACGTCGTAGCCCGTGCGGTCCGCGATGTCCTGCAGGATCATCGGCTTCAGACTCGTCTCTTCGCCGTCCAGGAAGAAGTCGTATTGGAATTTCAGAATGGCTGTCATCGTCTTCATCAGCGTCTCGTTGCGTTGCTTGATGGCGTCGATGAAGTAGCGCGCCGCGTCGAGTTTGCTGCGGATGAACTGCGCCGCCTGTTTGTTCTGCGGCGTCTGCGGCATGTTGCTGTAGTCGGCTAACATCTCGCTGTACTCGCGGCTCACATGCAGTTCGGGGATGTCGCCCGTGTTGAGCACTACGAACAACTCCTCGTCGCGTTCCTCGATGGTGAAGTCCGGGATGATGGTCTCGCGCTGGGTCTCATAGACGGAACCCGTGAACGCATTCGCGGGTTTCTGATTGAGGTGCACGATCTCCTGGACCGCCGCTTGGAACTGCTCGTCCGTGCAGTTGATTTTCTGCTTTATCTTATCGAAATGGTGCTTCGAGAATGCCTCGAAATGGTCGGCGATGATGGTGTATGCTAATTGTACGGCCTCCGTCTGCGGGTTCTTGCCCTCTAACTGTTTGAGCAGGCATTCCTGCAGGTTCGCGCTCGCGATGCCGGGCGGGTCGAACTGTTTGATCTGATGCACGATGTCCGCCATCTCTTCGTCCGTGATGCTTATCTGCTCTTGGAAACTCAGGTCGTCCACCAACTGCTCCGTCGTGCGGCGCAGGTAGCCGTCGTCGTCGATATTACCCAACACCCACTTGGCGATATGCCGCTGCGGTTTGGTCATCTTCGTCAGGTATATCTGCGCTTTCAGTTCTTCTATCAGGCTGCTGCCGCCGATGATCGGCACCTCACGGCGGTCTTCATCCGGCGCGCTGTATTGCTGGTGCAGCATATAACTCGGCGTCTCGTCGTCCGACACATACTGCTCATAATTGAAGTCTTCGTTCTGCAGCGGGTCGCGTTGCCGTCCGTCGTCATATCCGTCATCCAGCATGTATCCCTCGTCGAACTCATCCTCCTCTAATCCTCTAACCCTCTCATCCTCTAACCTCTCCTCACGTCCTTCCTCCAGGGCCGGATTCTCCTGCAACTCCTCATTGATACGCTGACCCAACTCGATAGACGGCAACTCGAGCATACGAATCACCTGTATCTGCGTCGGCGACAACTTCATCGTCTGTACCAAGTTCTGATTGAGTCCGATCGTCTGCATAAATCATCAATTAGCAATTATCAATCATCAATTTGAGGACATTACTAGTAATGTACTCAAGCTGTTCTTCGTCGAGTTCGGTGTGCATCGGCAGCGACAGTACACATGCTGCGAGGCGTTCTGCTACGGGGAAGTCGCCGTCTTTATAGCGCGGGTCGCGGTAGGCTTTCTGCTGGTGCAGCGGCACGGGGTAGTAGATCATTGCCGGGATACCGGCAGCGGCCAATCCCTCGCGCAGCTTATCTCTATCCGCGCCTACTACGCGCAGTGTGTATTGGTGGAATACATGCGTCGAATGTGGTTGATGCGCCGGAATAAGCAGTTGTTCGCAATCCGCAAAGGCTTTATCGTAATACGCCGCGGCGCGTTGACGCGCAGCGATATACTCGTTCAGGTGCGGCAACTTCGCATCGAGGATAGCGGCCTGGATGCTGTCCAGACGACTGTTCACGCCTACCTCGTCGTGATGGTAGCGTACGTGGCAGCCGTGGTTGGCGATCGCCCGCATACGCTCCGCCAGCGCATCGTCGTTGGTGAAGATCGCGCCGCCGTCGCCGTAGCAACCCAGGTTCTTCGAGGGGAAGAAAGACGTGCAGCCTATGTCGCCTATCGTACCGGCCTGCTTCGTCTCGCCGTTGGCGAAGGTGAACTGTGCGCCGATAGCCTGGCAGGCGTCCTCCACCACGTAGATATGCTTCTCGCGCGCGAGTTCCATCAGCGCCTGCATGTCGGCGCATTGACCGAACAGGTGCACCGGCACGATGGCTTTCGTACGCGGCGTGATGGCGCGGCGGACTGACTCCACGTCCATGTTCATCGTCTCCCAATCGACATCCACTACTACCGGCGTCAGACCCAGCAGCGCCACCACTTCCGCGGTCGCGATGAAGGTGAAGGTCGGCGTGATGACTTCGTCGCCGGGCTTCAGACCCAGACCCATCAGCGCTATCTGGAGCGCATCCGTACCATTACCTACGGGTATCACATGTTTGGCACCCGTGTAGGCCTCTAAGTGTTCCTGAAAAGCCGCCACTTTTGGTCCTTTGATGAATGCGGCGGACTCGATGACTTCTTGAATGCCGGCATCGATATCGGCTTTGATACGTTGATACTGCGTCTGCAGATCAACCATTTGGATTTTTCTCATTGTTCCATTAAGAATTCCACGACGCCCGGGTACACCCAAGCGGCCGTGATGAATGGGTTCATATAACTCAGTTCGACGTCTAACTTATCCTCGCGTTCAGGCGAGTAGTGGCAGGTGGCGTGTACGTCCGTCGGCTGTACCTCGTTGAAATGCGCCATGCCTACGCGTACCGTCACTTCCACCTCGTGTGGGAAGAGACGAATGCGGCGACCTTCCGGCACACCCGTCACGCGTATCGGCACGATGAATTTCTTCTCCGTGAAGCGCTCGGTGACGACCGTCAGGTCGAGGCTGTCCACTTCGGCACGTACGCCCCGCGGAATATCCAGCGCGATGCGCAGCACCGACGTGTCGCATAGCTGCTCGAAGGTCTGTGCCTCCGTATAGATCGTGTCTATCTGCTGTAGCGTCTTGTCCTGGCCGAAGATCTTCAGCCGCGTGCGGCTCAGGGTAGGGGTTTCTACCAACTGATACTCCGCCGCCGGCAGCACCTCGCAGCGCGAGACGATAGGCACGCTCTTCTCCTGCTCCGTGAAATAGGTGCAACTGATCTCCTCCGGGTTCGTCTCGATCAACCGGCTCGTACCCTGGAGAATGTTACTGATACTGCGGCGCAGCGCATCCGACGGCACGTGGATCGTTCCGCGGTCCCCGTGGATATACGGATGCAGGTCTATCGTCAGACGCAGCGTCTCCTTATGGTAACTGTTCAGACGCGAACCCGCGTCGCGCACCTCGATCATCACTGTGTCCGGCAACTGCTCGTCTAACGCGATAGCGCTCGGCTTACCCGTGTATTGGATCAACACAGGGACGCGCGTGTTACGCACGGAGTTCATCGCATGGCCGTACCATAAGCACGCCGCCAAAAACAAGAACAGCAGAAATGTCAATACATCCCGTTTCACGTTTCAACTTTCAACTTTCGACTTTCGAACTTCTTTCAACTTTCAACTTTCAACTCTCAACTATCACCCATTACTTCTGCTCCGCAGAAACCGCATCGCTCGCGTCAGCGAACACGCTCTCTTTGCTAACCTTGATGGTCACGTCCTTAGCGATGGTGATGATGAACGTCGTGTCCTGCACCTCTTTGATCTCGCCGTAGATACCGCCGGCGGTCACTACCTTGTCGCCTTTCTTCATCGACTCGCGTTGCTTCTGCAGCTCTTTCTGCTTCTTCGTCTGCGGACGAATCATGAAGAAATAGAACACTACGAAGATCAGGATCATCATGATCCAGAAACTCCACTGACTACCTTGTTGCGCAGCGCCCTCTGCGGCCTGCAATAAAATCAAATTCAATGTCATAATGTATTTATTTTAATGTTTCAGCTTTGAATATTTTGAGGTCCCGCATGATCTCGGTGAGGATACCGTTGATGAACATATAGTTCTTGTCGCCCGAATACTCTTTCGCGAGCTCGATATACTCGTTGAGCGAGACGGTGATGGCGATGTCCGGGAACTCGATGATCTCCGCCAGCGCCACCTCGAGGATGATGCGGTCCATGTACGCGATACGGTCGGCTTCCCAGCCCTTCAGGTGCGAGTCGATCAGCTGCTCGTACTGCGCATGTCCTTCTATCGCTTTCTCTAACAGCTTTGTCGCGAACGCCACCTCGTCTTCACTGTCGAACATCTCGAGCAGCGGCATCTCCGGCGTGCTCTCGAGCGTGAAGCGCTTGATGGTCTTCACTACGTAACTCAGCACGATGTCGGCGTCCGTCGTCCAGTTGCTCTTGTCCAGCACCAGCTCCATCTCGTCCAGCGCCTCCGTCAGCGCCTCGTTGCCCGGCATCAGGTTCTGGTAGATAAACCGCCATATACGCTTGTCGTCCTCATAGCTACAGCTGTCCGCCTCCATATAACTGCGGTACTGCTCGCTCTCCGTCAACCGGCGGTATATGTCGCTTACGGCAGGCATGCCGCTGTCCCAACTCAGGCGCTGCTCCGCTATCCGCGCACGTAAAGCGCGGTTGTCGAACAACTGCTGCGCCAAGCGGTTCTTCGTAAACCGCCTGTTCGGCGTCCAGTCAGCGTGCGTAGCGCGGGCGCGCGTCATCTGCTCCTCTAACTGCTGCTGCGCGTACGCCGTCAACTCATTGGCGAAGTCCAACAGCAGGAAATATAAATCATACGTGTCGGCAAAACTCTTCAGCAACTCTTTCCGTGCCGAAACCAGCGTCTTGTCGTTGTCTTTGTAGTAGGCGAACCGGGTCTGTACCACCCGTGTTCGAACCATCGATCGATTAATCATAATGTACGTGTATGGGCGCGCTCCCTTGCGCGCAAACAATTTCGGCTGCAAAATTACGAAAAATTTTTCACATGTGCAAGCGCGTGCGCATTTTTTCGTCTTTTTTGCTTTTTGCTCTTTTTTTTTGCTTGTAGTGTTGGGGACTCGCGGTGTAGGCGGTTTACCGCGTCGTTGGCGCTCCCTCTCCTGTTTCCCCTGCTGCGCCATATTCGCCCCTCGCGTCCGGCCCTTTGTCTATTAGCCCCGCATTTTATGCGGGAATATCCAAACGCGCCGCCCCGCCCGCTTCGGGCTCAATGCGGGTGTAGCCCATGCGGGGCGTAGCGGGCTGTTTACCTTCGGTCGTTGTGTTTACCTCCGGTGGTGAGTTTGTTTTTCTGTTGTTCGTACCTTCGGTGGGCAGGCAGGCGGCGGGCGTCCCTTTGTGCTTACCTCCGGTGGGTGTATACCTCCGGTGGGTATTTACCTTCGGTGATGGCTGTTTAGGGGAGTTTCGTCTATTGATGCGGGATTTTATCCCGCTTTTTTTCTTCGTATTCCATCGCCCGCTTTTGCCCTGCTGTCTCCTCTTCGGGGCTACTCCCCCGAACTTTTTTCGTTTTTTCTTGCGTATGTGGAAAATTTGTTGTAACTTTGCAACTGAAAGACAGCGCTCCATGTTAGGGCGCTGTCGGTTTTTTAATTTGCATATCTCAAAAAATTATTGTACCTTTGTGCAGTTTTTCGAAAAAAAATGCAGTTCGGTTGTAAGATTTGGGCGGGAAAATCGTATTACATATAGAGAGGCTCTACAAATGGTGTCAAATGGCGCATGATTTGAGGGTTGAAGTTGAAGAGTTTTAGTACAAATGACGCACGAGCAGTTTACGCAAATATATTTGCCGTTTAGCGGAAAGATGTATGCACTGGCATACAACTTACTCCGTAACCGTGACGAGGCGCGTGACTGCGTGCAAGATGTGTACGCGGAACTATGGGCCAAACGGGACACGATAGAACCCGACAAACCAC
>JAFSQV010000074.1 GCA_017446455.1 Paludibacteraceae bacterium | reverse complement strand
GGTCATTTCGTCACTCCTCATTTGCGCCTCGCACGTGCTTTTGCTTGGTGTATCAATAAACTGACAGTACACAATGAATGAGCATGGAAACTGATAAAATCATATTACGACCATGGCGGGAGAGTGATGCAAGCGTGGTTCTTTGCTACGGCGCTTGCCAAACAGTGGGATGCCACGCTGCCCTATATCGAGCAACATCGCTTGCATCCCTGGACGCATAATAAGACTATTCAAAAGGCTATTGAGAGTTATCGTATAACGGACGAGCACAAGGCTTTGCTCTAAACATACCGGATGAAACAAGAAAGAGACCCGTAAGGTCTCTTCTTTGTTGCTCAACCAGGACTCTCGCTTGCGCTAAGGCTCATGTGACTACGGGCAAAGCCCTTGTAAAACATTTTCGCCTTGCGCTACGCTCTCCCCACAGATTAAAATCTGCGGGGACCCCGAAATAGGTGGCTTCAAGTCCATAGATTAAGGAACAAAAAAATGACCTCCACAAGGGAAGTCATATTTTTTGTTGCTCAACCAGGACTCGAACCCAGACAGACAGAACCAGAATCTGTAGTGCTACCATTACACCATTGAGCAGTCTTTTTCTCAAAAGCGGTTTTTCAACCGATTTTTCTCGAGCGCAAGGCTCTCGATTAAAAAGCGGGTGCAAAGGTACTGCTTTTTTTTGAATCCTGCAAATTTTTCTGCAAAAAAAATAAAAATTTAATGCATTTCTATGGATTTTACGGCTTTTCTGCACAACGTTGCGCGATATTCTCACGCAAAGAACGGTAGTACAGCGGAATCTCCAGACCATGGTAATTACCTTGTTTGCCCACGAACGGAAGAACCGGACAACGACCGTCATATCCGTCAATAATGGTTAGATGCGTACGAGTATCTAATGTCGCCGTAAGCGTGTCACACGCACCGTCGAAATCGAAGACGTACGTAGCCGGCGTCGTGTCCGTACGCCAGTTGACAGGATTGATGCCGATAGCGGTGTTGCCGCTCAAAACAGGTATTTCTGCCTCGACGGATGCGACGGAATTATAGCAGATCGTAACGCCGGTATCGGTTGCCCCTTGTGCCGCGTGTATAGATGGATATAGCAGGTCTTGCTTGGTCACCTGATAACCGATGACGTAGGCGGCAACCATGCACGAGGCCTGCTCTGCAGTCAAGTGCTTAAGTAGCTCGACTACCGCATAACCGCCTTGCGAGTAGCCCATCAACACAAACCGTCGACCGTGATTCAAGTGCTGCATGTACCAGTCAAAAGCCCGCACGATTTCTTCCGCGGCTTGCGCACAACGCGCACGGCACTCACTTGTGTCGCGCAACAATCCTTCTATCGTCGCCTGATTGTAATACGGTGCAAAGAAATTGCAGATGTCCGGGCAGACAAGTGAATCCACCCCGCGCATCTCACCGTACAACGCCGCGCGGTGCTCGGGCTTGGTCATGTCCGCAAAATGCATGGTATCCCCCTGCTCATTGATCCAATCGTCCGTCTCCGTTGAGCAGATATAAAAGATGTCTGTGGTGGCCACATCCTGCATGCGAACATAGAAGTCCGGCCGGTCAAACGCACATGCGCTCAACAACAAGCTGAATACCAAACAGCAATAGATACGCGTCATTCGTTTTGTAGTCAAAAGATTTCGTCGCAAAGGTACTACAAAATAATCAATTGTACAAATATTTTCCATCTTTTTTTGCTCAAAAACTTGCATATGTGCAATTTTTGTAGTAATTTTGCAGCGCAATTTATGGGCTAACCAAACAGGCTAAAATTAATACACACACAAATACTATGGAATTTAAGTACGCACCGATGTTTCAACTCGGAAAAGATGAAACGGAGTATTATCTGCTAACCAAGGACTACGTGTCGGTTAGCGAGTTCGAGGGACATGAGATTTTGAAAGTGCAGCCGGAGGCCTTGACACTGATGGCGCAACAGGCTTTTCATGACGTGAGCTTTATGCTGCGTCGCTCGCACAACGAGCAGGTAGCGAAGATCCTGCGCGACCCGGAGGCTTCGGCTAACGACAAATATGTGGCGCTGACCTTCCTGCGCAATGCCGAAGTGGCTTGCAAGGGCCAGTTACCGCTCTGTCAAGACACCGGTACGGCTATTATTCACGGCGAGAAAGGTCAGGAAGTATGGACCGGTTTCTGCGATGAAGAAGCGCTGAGCAAAGGTGTATTCAATACCTATACGGAGTGCAACCTGCGTTACAGCCAGAACGCGCCGCTCAACATGTACGATGAGGTAAATACCAAGTGCAACCTGCCGGCACAGATTGATCTGGAGGCGACGGAAGGCGCAGAGTATCGTTTCCTCTGCGTGACCAAGGGTGGCGGTTCGGCCAACAAGACCTATCTCTATCAAGAGACGAAGGCCCGCATCCAGAATCCGGGTACACTCATTCCGTTCCTCGTAGAGAAGATGAAATCGCTCGGAACCGCTGCTTGTCCGCCGTACCACATTGCTATCGTGATTGGCGGTACTTCGGCAGAGAAAAACCTGCTGACGGTGAAGTTGGCGAGCACGCATTTCTACGACAACCTGCCGACAACGGGTGACGAGACAGGACGTGCGTTCCGCGATATCGAGTTGGAGAAACAGTTGCTGCAAGAGGCTTATAAGATCGGTCTCGGTGCGCAGTTCGGCGGTAAATACATGGCACACGACGTACGCGTCGTTCGTCTGCCGCGCCACGGCGCAAGTTGTCCGATCGGTTTAGGTGTGAGCTGCTCGGCCGACCGTAATATCAAGTGTAAGATCAACAAAGACGGTATATGGATTGAGAAACTCGATAACAATCCCGCTTCACTCATTCCGGAAGAATTGCGTCAGGCGGGCGAAGGCGATGCAGTTCGTATCGACCTCAACCAGCCGATGAAGGACGTGTGTGCTATCTTGACGAAGTATCCGATCGGTACGCGTCTGAGTCTGAATGGCACGATCATCGTAGGCCGCGATATCGCGCATGCGAAGATCAAAGCGCGTCTGGATGCTGGGGAAGCAATGCCTGAATACCTCAAGAACCATCCGATCTACTATGCAGGACCAGCGAAGACGCCGGCAGGTATGGCATGCGGTTCTATGGGACCGACAACCGCCGGTCGTATGGATCCGTACGTAGATGAGTTCCAGGATCACGGCGGAAGTATGATTATGTTGGCGAAAGGTAACCGTTCGATTGACGTGACGAATGCTTGTCAGAAACACGGTGGCTTCTACCTCGGCTCTATCGGTGGCCCTGCTGCAATCTTGGCGCAGAATAACATTAAGAGTATCGAATGTGTCGAGTATCCTGAACTGGGCATGGAGGCAATCTGGAAGATCGAAGTGGAGAACTTTCCGGCCTTCATCCTCGTGGACGACAAAGGTAATGATTTCTTCAAACAACTCAAACCCTGCGCGGGTTGCACCATCCTCTAATGGCAAATAAGCGACATAAATATCGTTTGGCGATGTTGGATGACATCACACTACGTGAGGTCTTCCACATCCGTGTGAGTTGGTTAGGCGCGGTGAGCGTGATCACCATTGCGATTCTCGCCCTGATTGTCTTACTCTCCGTACTCATCGTCTATACGCCGATACGTAATATCCTGCCGGGATACAGCGAGAGTCTGCGTCAGCAGCTGATTCAAGAGTCTGCGCGCGTGGACAGTCTGCAGGGTAGCCTGACGTTGCAACGCCAGTACTTGGACGTCATCAAACAACTCACGGCCGGAGATATTCAATCGGACAGCGTGCAGAGTCTCGACTCCTTGCAACGCGTCGAGCAGGCACGTATCCTCGAGGAAGGTCGCAACGAAGTGACGGAAGCGTTCATGAACCAGTATGAACAGAAAGAACGGGATCGTTTGTTGCTCTTCGAGGCGCCTGCGGGTCAGACGATGCAGCAACTCTACCGCCCTGTGCGCGGCGCGGTGATGGTGTCCGCCCGTCCGGACTTACATCTCTATGCTACGTCTGTCGCTACGGCGAAGAACGAGAGTGTGTTGGCGGTGATGCGTGGCCGTGTCGTGCATGTGCAACGCGCGGAAGATAACACGTTCACCATCGTGCTGCAACAGTCGCAATACCTGACGATATACCGCGGCGTAGCCAAGGCGCTGAAGGCACAAGGCGCATCCGTAGAAGCAGGTGAAGCGATAGGTGTGATGGACGGCGACAGGAACATAGAAATCGAGCTGTGGGACGCCGGGAAGTTCGTGAATATAGAAGAAGTGATTGCGTGGTAGGGAAAGGTGAAAGGTGAAAGGTGAACGAATGAAGGAGTTAGCGATTTTAGGTAGCACAGGTAGTATCGGTACGCAGACCCTGGATGTCGTGCGCACGTATCCGGACAGATATCAGGTGTATGCCCTCTGTGCGCACCGAAGCATTGACTTGTTAGTTCAACAGGCGAAGGAGTTTCATCCGGAGGTAGTATGCATCGCAGATGAGAGTCTGTATGAACCGCTCAAGGAACGTCTCTCAGCGCTGGATTGTAAAGTCTGGGCAGGCACGGATGCGATCGCCGAAGTGGTGACGATGCCTTCGATAGACATCGTAGTGGCTGCGATGGTGGGTTATGCAGGCTTGCGTCCAACGATTGAGGCTATCAAAGCCGGTAAGACCATTGCTTTGGCGAACAAAGAGACCCTTGTCGTAGCGGGTGAGATTATCTGTGACCTGGCTATCAAGCACCACACACCGATTCTGCCGGTAGATAGTGAGCACAGTGCGATCTTCCAAAGCCTGGTGGGAGAAGACCGTAGTGAGATAGAGAAGATTCTGTTAACGGCCAGCGGCGGTCCGTTCCGCACGTTCAGTCTCGAGAAGATGAGGACAGTGACAGCTGCGGATGCCCTTAAACATCCCAACTGGGAGATGGGTGCAAAGATCACCATTGACTCCGCGAGCATGATGAACAAAGGCTTTGAGGTCATTGAGGCCAAGTGGTTGTTTGGTGTGCCGGTTGAGAAGATCCAAGTACTCGTGCATCCGCAATCCATCGTCCATTCGGCCGTGCAGTTCACAGACGGCGCCATCAAAGCGCAACTCGGAGCACCCGATATGCGATTGCCTATCCAATATGCCTTGTCTTTCCCTGAGCGTTTAGCCAGCGAATTCCCCCGTGCGGACCTGTTTGCACTCAAAGATCTCACCTTCGAAGAGCCCGACTTAGCACGCTTCCCGAACTTAGGTCTGGCATATGAAGCGATGCGCAGAGGAGGGAATATCCCGTGCGTACTCAATGCTGCTAATGAAGTAGCTAACCTCGCTTTCCGCGAAGGACGCTGCGGCTTTTTGCAGATGAGCGATGTCATCGCCGAGACGATGAACAAGGCGGCATTTATCCCGAAGCCTACTTATGAAAATTATGTAGAGACAGACAAAGAAGCAAGACAAATAGCAGAGAGTCTATTATGATTCAAGCAATACAATTGATATTAGCCCTCAGTTTTCTCGTGTTGATACACGAGTTGGGACATTTTACGTTTGCGAAGATCTTTCATGTGCGGGTAGAGAAATTCTATCTGTTCTTCAACCCTTGGATCAGCCTTGTGCGTTTCAAGAAGTTTGACGGCAAGTGGCACGTGAAGTTCTTTGCACCGAATAAGGACGAAGAGTGGGAGAAACACCCCGAGAACACGGAGTGGGGGATAGGTTGGCTACCTTTTGGTGGCTACTGCGCGATTGCCGGTATGGTGGACGAGACGCATTCGACCGACGATTTAGCTTCCGAACCGCAAGAGTGGGAGTTCCGCTCCAAACCCGCGTGGCAGCGACTGCTGATCATCCTCGGTGGTATATTGGTCAATTTCATTGGCGCGCTCGTCATCTTCGCCATGCTTTTCTGGCACTGGGGCTCAGATACGCTGCCGCTGAAAAATATCCACACCGGACTCTATTATTCGGAGATCTTGCAAGCCGAAGGTTTTGAGCAGCAAGATAAGATTCTGACCATCAACGGCGAAGAACCGGAGACGCTGACGGATGCAGTGCAAGCCATCATCATTGAGGGCCAGCGCGATGTGGTCGTGCTACGTGGAGAAGATACGGTGCTACTGACGATGAGCGAAGATCTCGGACCGCGCTACTTAGCGGTTCAGAATGCGTTCGATAAGGCCGAGCGCGAGAAAGCGCGCGCTGATAAGAGCTACGTTAAGCGTCGCTATGTGCTTGTGACGGAGTGGATCCCGTTTGTAGTGGACACTGTCTTGCCGGATAATGCTGCATACCTCGCGGGCATCGAGAAGGGCGATTCGATAGTGGCTATCAACGGCGTACCGACGCCGTGCGCGATACAAGTGACGCTGGAACTCCAGAAGCATCCGTGTGACTCGATCACTCTGGACTATTATCGTGCAGGCGAACTCCAAACGGCGCACCTCTTTATCGGCGACCAAGGCAAGATCGGCGTAGGACCGAAGGACCAACTGGACTATTTCGAATTGGAGCACACCGATTATAGTCTCTGGCAGGCTATTCCGGCCGGCATCCAATACGGATGGGACATCCTCGCGATGTACGTGAAGCAATTCCGACTTGTCTTTACCAAGGAAGGCGCACAGTCGCTCGGCGGTTTCGGCGCTATCGGCTCGATGTTCCCCAGTTACTGGAGTTGGTACACGTTCTGGCATATGACGGCCTTCCTCAGTATTATCCTGGCCTTCATGAATTTCCTGCCAATCCCGGCGCTTGACGGCGGATATATCCTCTTCCTGTTGGTAGAGATCATCACGCGCCGCAAACCCAGCGATAAGTTCTTGGAGATAGCGAACGAAGTAGGATTCTGGATCCTCATCGCGTTGCTCATCTTTGCAAATGGAAATGATATTTTAAAAATCTTCTTCTAATGGATAAAGATTATTTTGTACACGAATCGTCCTATGTAGACGAGGGCTGCCAGATAGGCAAGGGCACGAAGATTTGGCATTTTAGTCATATCATGTCCGGTTGTGTGATTGGTGAAAGCTGCAATATCGGTCAGAACGTTGTGATCTCGCCGGATGTGGTGTTAGGACGCAACTGTAAGATCCAGAACAATGTCTCGGTATATACCGGCGTGCGCTGTGAAGACGACGTGTTCTTGGGCCCGAGTATGGTGTTCACCAATGTCATCAATCCCCGCGCAGCCGTCAGCCGCAAAGACGAATATAAGCCTACAATCATTCATCGCGGTGCGTCTGTCGGCGCGAATGCCACCATCGTATGTGGACACGAGTTGGGCGAGTACTGCCTCATCGGTGCTGGCTCGGTCGTCACCAAAGACGTGCCGGCGTATGCCCTGATGGTCGGCAATCCCGCCCGGCAAATCGGTTGGGTCAATGCGCATGGCGATAAAGTAAACAGTTTAGAGGAGGCACAGTTATGATACAACGTATTCAAACCGTCTATTTATTATTGATTGTTGCACTGGGCATCGCCTTGATTTTTCTGCCTGTACTGCAGCTGGTGACTCCCGAAGAGACGGACTTGCAAGTGTGGGAACTGCGAGCTACCGGAGGTGCGCCTTTACAAGGTCTATGGGGACTGCTGGTGACTACCGCCTTGATTCCACTCTTGGCGCTGGTGGATATCTTCCTCTATAAGAAACGTATCCTGCAGGCCCGTCTCAATATCTTCCTCGCTATGCTTTGTCTGGGATATTACGGCGTGCTGGCAATTTATATCTGGCAGGCGAAGCTGGCGCTTGGCGTGGATTGGCACATCCTTCCTTGGGCGTCGTTCCCGCTTGTGTGCTTTGTATTAACCCTCATGGCTACACGCCGGATCCTCAAAGATGAGGCGCTCGTCCGTGCAGCCGATAGAATTCGATAACAATGAATCCACTATTATACATTTTTCTTCAAGCTACTGCTCCGACTCCCGAAGAGATTCAAGCCAAACAGGACTCCATCCGTGCCGGTGCGCGGATGATGATTGAGACCGCGAAGAATGACCCGCACACGTTCTGGCAGGAAGTTGGCGAGTCGATGCTGCAGTTTGGAATCAAGGTCTTGGCAGCTCTCCTGCTCTTTGTCATCGGCATGTTGCTCATCCGGTGGGTGAAGAATATCCTCAATCGGGTGTTTGCGCGTAGAAAGACCGAACCGACGATCGCTTCATTCGTCTCCTCGTTCGTATCAATCTCTATGACCGTCCTTCTGGTGGTTATAACGGTTAGTACCTTAGGTGTGAATACCACTTCGCTGGCGGCACTCTTAGCTGCCGGAGGTATGGCTATCGGTATGGCGCTCTCAGGAACCGTCCAGAACTTCGCAGGAGGCATCATGCTGCTCGCCTTCAAGCCCTTCAAGGCAGGCGATTTTATTGAGGCTCAGGGGACTTCAGGCAAAGTGATTGAGGTAAATATCACCGCCACGAAAGTACTCACTCTGGATAACCGCGTAGTCATCTTACCGAATGGAGCGCTGTCTAATGGCTTAATCCAGAACTATAACGGACGGCCGCTGCGCCGTATTGAGTGGCTCGTGAGC
>JAFSQV010000009.1 GCA_017446455.1 Paludibacteraceae bacterium | reverse complement strand
TATTTTGACGAATTTTGTATAAAGGTTGTACATACGATGGTTTGGACTTAATGTTTTGAACACCACTAAGTTACTAAAAATCAGCGATATGTGCAACTTTTTACTCATATTTATCAACTTAAATTAATTCCGCCAACGGGTAACAATATTAACCTTTTTGTTTAACTAAAAAATCTCAAACATTATGAAAAAACTAAAACTATTTTTCGCCTGTTTGCTGATGGCCGTCCTCAGCATCGGGCAAGTGTGGGGAGCAACTGCAACGTCTACACTGACATTCTCTGCCAAATGTGATGGCTCTGGAACAGCTGATGACGATGTGGCGTGGACTGTTACATCAGATGGAACAGAATCAAACTATGATGGAACTAAGGGTATTCATTATGGAACTAGTTCTGCGCAAGTTCAGTACATTCGTTTATCAACTAGTGGTATTTCAGGAACAATTTCTCAAGTAGTGGTAAATGCGAGTGTTGGCTCGGGAGTTTCGGCAACAGTTGCTGTTAAAGTTGGCACGACAGACTTTACCTGTGGTGGGAACACAACAACATCGCTGAGCACATCGGCAACAAATTATACTTTTACGGGTTCTGCATCTGGTGATATTCTTGTTGAAATCACCAAACCGTCTAAAGCAGCGAAAGCATTATACTGCAAGTCCGTAGCAGTTACTTATGATGCTGGTGGAACTCCAGATCCGACTCTTGAGTCAATAGTTATTTCGGGTACCCCTGATAAGACTGTTTATGAGGCTGGTGAGAATTTTGACCCGACTGGACTTGTTGCTACTGGATATTATGATAATTCAACTGATGCAGATTTGACTTCTTCTGTTGATTGGGCATATACACCTGCAGGCGCATTGACACAAGGTTTAACTTCAGTTAATGTAACGGCAACCAAGGGAACAGTAGTTGGTAATAAGGATGTAGATATTACTGTTAATGCTGCTTCCCCAAAATCATCATTGATTTTCGAAGCTGCTTGTGGTGGCTCAGGAACTGCTGATGATGGTGCAGTCTGGACAGTTACATCGGACGGAGCGGAATCTAATTTTGATGCAACGTTTGGTATTCACTACGGTACAAATTCTGCAAATGTGACATATTTGCAACTTGCAACATCTGATATTTCTGGTGAAATTACAAAAGTGGTTGTAAATGCTCGTGATGCTCAAGCAAAAGCAACTATTTCAGTAACAGTTGGCGGAACAGCCTTTACTTGTGCAAGCGCAACAGCAACGAATACCTCTGCGGATTATGTCTTTACCGGTACAGGCAGTGGTGAAATTGTAGTACGCGTTGATCGTGGTTCAAGCATGTCAAAAGCGATTTATGTTAAATCAGTAGTTGTAACATATGTAAGCGATGGTAAGGAAGCTGCTGGTTTGACATTCGATGCGGCTCAAAAGTTAGTAAAAGTTGGTGGTACGCTGGCTGCTCCGATTTTGAGCACGGCTGATGGTTTTGATGGCACAGTAACTTATGCAAGTAGTGATGAGGCTGTTGTAAAAGTAAATGCATCTACAGGTGCGATTACTGAAATCGTAGCTGCCGGTAAGGCTGTGATTACTGCTCATTCTGATGCAACTGAGAACTTCAAAGAAGGTTCGGCTTCTTATACAATCTTTGTCGCTGAACAAGCCGGTACCAATGAAGATCCTCTGACTGAGGCAAGTGCAAAGGCATTGATTGATTTGGGCTGTACTTTGACAGTTCATGTAAACGGTTTAGTCTTGTCACAGAATTCTACCAATTACACAGTTACTTTAACGGACGGTTTCCAATTCTACAAAGCGAAAGACCTTAATAATGTTGCTTTTGAAAGTGCTTACCTTGCAGCAGGAGACGAAGTAACTGCTGTCGGCGCTTTGAAGAAATTCAGTTCTACCTATGAATTGGACGAAGGTTGCTATCTGACATTCTATGAGGCAGCAACGACTCCGTTGACTCCTATCGCAAATGACAAGGATCATCCGTACACCGTAGCGCAAGCACTCGCATTTGCAGCCGCTCCGACTACTTATGATCTTTCTGACCATGTGTTCATTCAAGGTGTAGTGTATAAGGCTAATTCATTCAACTCAGATAATGGAACCTATAACATTTACATCAAAGATGCTGGTACATCTGAGGATGATGGCAAGTTTGAGTTCTTCAAGTGTTCTGGTTTGTATCAAGTTGGCGAGGATGTTGTTCCGTTTGAAGAAGGCGATGTACAGGAAGGTGATGAAGTTATTGGTTACGGTGTTATGACATACTACCCCGGTGGTAGCATTTGGGAATTTGGTCAGCCGAACCAACTCGTATCTCTGAATCGTCCTGCTGTTGCGGTAACAGGAGTTACAGTAGAGAGCACCGCTTCGGTTGCTGTTGGTGGAACAGTTACATTGCACGCTGCTGTTGTTCCGGAGAATGCTTCCAATAAGACGATTAATTGGAGTGTACAGTCTGGAAACGCTTATGCTTCTGTTGCTGACGGTGTTGTTACCGGTATTGCAGAAGGTACTGCCGTTATTCGCGCTGCTTCTGACGAGGACGCTTCTATCTATGCAGAGTGCACAGTTACTGTTGCTCCGCTCTCACCGTGGGCTACTGTTTACACAAGCAACATTGAGTTGAGCGTTGAAGGTGGCACAAGTGCTTCTGAGGCTAAGGTTAAATTCTATGGTGAAGAGACAGAATATGCTGCTCTCAAAGCTGGTACAAGTGGTACAGCAGGTGCTGTGGTTATTAATGTTCCAGCCGGAGCAACCGCACTCCACTTCCATGCATATAGTTGGTATAACGAGACAGTTGAATTGACAGTTTCTGCTCCTACTGGTGTGACGGTTACTCCTTCGGCAGCAATCGGCATCAATCAGAATTCTGGCATTAGCAACAACTCGCCGTTCACATTGGAAGATGGTTCTACTCCGCAATTTGATGCTTATTACGCAGTTAGTCTCAGTGGTAATTCAGAGCCAATTGACCTGACTATTTCCGCAACCAGTGGCAAGCGTTTCGTACTCTTCGGTGTAAACCAAGTAGGTGGTCTTGTTCTGGAGAGCATTTCTGTTGGTGGAACCGCATCGGTATTGGAATACACTGATGGTCAACACTTTGATCCTACTGGTCTGAGCGTTACAGGTCACTATTCTGATGCTTCGACTGCTCCGATTACCGAAGATATTGTATGGGCATTTGATCCGGATCCTCTCACCGAGGGAACAACCTCCGTTTCTGTAACCGCTACAGCTGCCGGATTTACCAGTGCTGCTTTCGTAGTCAATGGTCTTACCGTTGCAGGCGCAGCTCCGCTTTCTCCTTGGGCTACTACTTGGACTAGCAACTTGGATGATATAACTGGTTCTAAGGTTAAATTCTATGGCGAGGAGACTGAATATGCTGCTCTCAAGGCCGGTTCCAGTGGTACTGCAGGTTCGGCAACTCTTAACATTCCTGCTCAAGCAACCGAACTGCATCTCCATGCTTATGGTTGGAACAGTGAAGATGTAACGTTGAGTATTACGGCTCCTGCGGGTGTAACCGTTACTCCTGCTTCTATTACCCTTAATAGAAACTCTGGTTTTGCAAGCAACTCGCCGTTCACATTGGCAGAAGGCTCGACTCCGCAGACCGATGCATATTATGCACTTAGTCTGAGTGGCAATACAGATGCTATTGAACTGACCATTTCTGCTACCGCAGGTAAGCGTTTCTTGCTCTTCGGTGTAAACCAAGTAGGTGGTGTCCTTCCTGAACTCCAAAGCATTGCTATCTCTGGTGATTTGACGAACAAGTCTTATAAGGCAGGTCAGTCTCTTGATATGACCGGTTTGACGGTAATGGCAACCTATACATTAGGTGGCACTCCGCAAACATCGGTTGATGTTACCAATGATCCGGGTCTGACTTGGACTTATGATCCGCTTGTTGAGAATCAAACAGAAGTTACCGTAACTGCTCACTTCGGAGAGGAGACTGCAAATAAGACTATTACCGGTCTTGAGGTTGCTTCCGCAGATCCGAAGATTTATGTAAGCACACTGAATGTTAATTTCGCTTCGGTTGAAGTTGGCGAGTCAGTACCTGCTGCTGAGACAGTTACCGTAACGCTTACCAACGTTGCATCTGTAACCGCAACACTGGGTGGTACGAATCCTGAGGCATTTAGTATTTCTACTGATGCTTTGACAGAAAGCGGTGACATTACTATCTCTATTCTTGCAAACACCGACGCTGCCGCTTCTTATGCCGCTACGCTGACCATCAGTGATGACGCAGGTAATGCTGAGTCGAAGGTTGTAAATATCTCAATTACAGTTAATGAAGTGGTTACTCCTGAAACTCCGGTTAGCACAACTTCTAAGTGGGTTCCTGCAACAGAAATCGCTGATGGTATGCAAGTGCTCATTACCGGTGTTAAGAGCGATGATGTTTACGCAATGGGTGAACAGAAGAACAATAACCGCGCAGCTGTAGCTGCAAGTGTAGATGGCGAGGGCGTTCTTACTCCGGGTGAAAATACAATGGCATTTACTTTGGTTGCGCAAGGCGATGGTACATACGCTCTCCGTACTTCGAATGGCAAGTACCTCTATGCAGCTGCGAGCGGAAGCAACTACTTGAAGACGCAAGATGAGGTTGATGTAAATGCTAAATGGACTATGACTGTTGCATCCGCTTCAGCAGAAGGAAGTAGCAACCGCCACGTAATGCAGTTCAATACTGGTTCTACGCTCTTCTCTTGCTATGCTTCAGCAGGCGGAAGTGGTATGGCCGCTATCAAACTCTACGTTCCGCAAACGACTCCTCCGACTCCGGCTTACACGGACATTCGTACGGGTCTGACCGCTTGTAACTACTACACCGTTTGCTGGCCGAAGGCAATGACAGCTATCAAGGGTGGTACGTTGTGGTCGTTCGCAGGAAAAGATGCAGACATGGCATATCTCATCCAAGAAGACGCTCCGTTTGAGGCTGGTAAGCCGTATATCATCTATGCAACGGCAGAGAAACTCGAAGCAGTTGTGGAAGGTGGTGATGCACCAGCAGGTGATAACAATGGCCTCTATGGTACGTTGAGTTACATGGACGCAACCGCATTGGCAGAAGCTGGTGCAACGTATATGCTGAAGAGTAATGCACTTCGTCCGATAGGAACGAACAACCACCTCGACGCAAACCGTGCTTATGTGATTTTGGACAACATCACCGGTGGCAAACCGTCAAATGTTCCGGCACATAAAGTACGTTCGATGCCGATGCAGAAAGATCAGGCTCAAGGCATCGAAGATGTACAAGGTGACAATGTACAAAGTACAAAGGTGCTCATCAACGGTAATCTGTACATCCTCCGTGGCGAGAAGGTTTATGACGCTACCGGACGCCTTGTAAAATGAAGGGTGAAAAGTGAAAATTGAAAGAGTGAAATCAGTGGATTAGCAGGTTCGGGAAACCTGCCTGCTAATCCGCAGAACACAAATTCTAATTAACGAAAGGAAAGTTGTTATGAAAAAGAATTATAATCAACCGATTGTAGAAGCTACGGAGCTTATCGTAAGTGGTCAGGCATTATGCACTAGTCCAACAGGTCTTTCCATCAGTGGTGGTGGCGGTGGCACACCCGACCCCATCCCAGAAGGCGGTGGAGGCGATTAATCCGCAACTCTCTCGCCCTTGAGGCGAACATACTCGACAGCCCTGCCTTTTCGGCAGGGTTGTTGGGTTATATAGGGGGCGAGTTGTCCCATATTTGAGGACAACTGAAGAAAAATGATCTAAAAATTTGCATATGTCAAAAAAAAGCAGTAATTTTGCGGCGCAAAATTGAAAGAAAGGAAAACAACTATGGAAGCAGTTACTTACAAAACCGAAGAAGAACGTATGGAGGCGTTGCGTCGTATGGTCGGCCTAAGAAAGGTCTTCGAGGCGCGTGTCCGTGAGATTATGGCTAAGCGTACCGATTTATAATTTGCACCATGGTCCATATTTCAGTTGATGCAGTTAATCTGCGTTCTACCTATAAAGTCAAACAAGAGAGCGATAATGTTTTCTCGTTTAAAACAAAGCATGGAATCGTGTATACGGTCGGCTTTGTAGCAGATGTTTCGTTTTTTGATGAGGGTGTATATCAGTTCTTCATTATTAATGAGTCCGGTCATACATCGCGCGCGGATAAAGAAGTGTTTGAGACAGTGCGTGTGATTATTGAGGAGTTTTTCGCGCAAAGAGAGCCGGTTATGCTATATATCTGCGATACCACGGATAAACGTCAGGCATCGCGTGACAGATTATTCCGTATATGGTTTCATACGTATATCATGAATGATGCTTATTCGATGTACAGCGAGCAGATGACAATAGATAATGTGCGTTACTTTTCTAGCATTATCTTGCGCAAAGACCATCCTATGCACAATAAAGTGCTAAGTACCTTCCATGATTTCATCGTTGAGCATAGTCAAAGATAACCCCATCCTCTCGCCCTTGAGGCGAACATACTCGACAGCCCTGCCTTTTCGGCAGGGTTGTTGGGTTATAGAGGGAGGCTCTCTTTTGTTCTGAAAGTAAGGTTCTCGGAACATGGTCCCGTGATGATCCTGTTCTAAACATCACATTACATACTTTTTTGTCCAAAAATTTGCATATATCAGAAATTATTTGTACCTTTGCAGCGAAATTTAAATTCATGGTATTATGAAACCAGGAGATGTTGTTTTGATTTCACCGGAAGTCACCATGCTTAAGGAGTGGGTGCGTGGTAAGGTAATTGAGGTGGAGGCTAATCCGTTTGTGGGTACAGTTATTTCAGCCCAGACGCCTAATGGGGATATCTATTTTAACAAAGAATCTCTTTTTAAAGAAGCCGTCTAATGTACGCACTAAGTTTTGATATGGGGATCGCTGATCTTCAGCAATATTATGGTGAACCTTACAATGGGGCTTACTACGAAATTAAGCGCGTATTAGAAAAGTGCGGCTTCTACTGGATTCAGGGTAGCACCTATATGACCAATAACCAGGACATGACATCACTCTTTAAAGCTATTGAGGCTCTTAAGAAAATTGAGTGGTTCAGAAAATCAGTACGCGATATTCGAGGTTATCGTGTTGAAAACTGGTCAGACTTTACTCCTATTATGAAAGAATAACTTAACCTCTCGCCCTTGAGGCGAACATACTCGACAGCCCTGCCATCCGGCAGGGTTGTTGGGTTATAGAGGGGGGCAAAGATGGAAAAAATGAAGAAAATCGCAAAATAATGTTCGCAAAATTTGCGAATATAAAAAAAATGTAGTACCTTTGCACAAAAATTGCAGATAGTATGGAAGTAGAGTTCCTAAAAGATTACCTCAGCGACCTGTATTATACTGGCAAAACAAGCGATAAACAACATCGCTTTCAACCGGAAGTAATACGCAAATATGTACGAGTTGTGGAAATCTTGAATGCAGTAAGTCGAATGGAAGATCTATTCCGCTTCAATTCGTTAAATTTTGAAGCAATTGGGAATGATGAGTATTCCGTACGGATCGATTATCATTACCGCTTGGTATTCCAGATGGAAGCGAGACCCGGAGAGACTATTCTAACTATTTGCAAATTAGAGGACATTACTAACCATTATAAGGCATAATTATGGCAATGTTAGGTTATTCTTTTTATCCGGTACATCCCGGAGAGGTGATCAAAGACGAGATGGAAGCTCGTCATATTTCACAACGAGCGTTTGCGCGGCAAGTCAATGTGTCATATACAGCTTTGAATGAGTTGCTGAATGGCAAGCGTCCGCTAACCCCAACTACGGCCCTGATGTTTGAGGCAGCATTGGATATACCGGCTGATGCATTGATGAATATTCAAACGAAATATACAATGCAAACGGTGCGTCAAGATCGTAGTATATTATCATGGTTAGCTCGCATCCCAAGAGTCGCTGCAATGCTTTAGTCTCGCCCTTAAGGCGAACATACTCGACAGCCCTGCCTTTTCGGCAGGGTTGTTGGGTTATAGAGGGGCTGAGACCCAACAGTGACGTCCGTAATGGTCGCGAAATGGTCACGGAAATGACAGCAAAATACCAGTACCCCCAGGCAAAGACCCCGCAAGGATGTCCAAAATGCATTTTTATGGGCAAAAATTTGCGTATATCAAAAATTTGTTGTACTTTTGCCCGCAAAAGTTAAAGGACGAAAGCAATGAGTGATTCGAAGCAATTCATAGGACGTTTGTCGAGGCTGGGAAAGAAAGTGCTTCCGAGCACGGCTTCGTTATGGCTGTATGGATCACGTGCGAGAGGAACAGCGCGCGAAGACTCAGACTGGGATTTGCTGATATTGTTAGACGAAGATAAACAGAAGACAACGGATTTCGCGCAGTATGCGTACCCGTTTACATTAATGGCATGCGAGAACGATCAGCTGATCATTCCTCAAATATACACCAAGAAACAGTGGCAACAAATGCAGTTTACGCCCTTTGTCAAGAATGTTGAACACGATAAAGTAGTATTGGTATGAGTTTGTCTGAAGAAGAACGCCGGATAATGGTTGAACTGGAAATCGAACGTGCAGAGAAGATTACCGAAAATTCGATACTTTGCGCGAACAGCAGTACTGGGATACGTTGGTAAATAGAATGTATTATGCTGCTTTCCATGCTGTGAGTGCTTTGCTTATCCACAATGCGTTGCATGTACACACGCATCGAGGCGCGCTTATCGCATTCAATAAGGAATTTGTAAGGACGGGATTATTCACCCAGGAAGAAGGGCACTTGTTCTCTCAATTGGAGGGTTTGCGCGAGCGAGGCGACTATAACTGCTTTGTAGATGCAACCGAAGAAGAAATAGTTCCGCTCATAGAGCCATTAAAAGCACTTATCGGAAAGATAAAGTCGGCAATTACTAAGTAACTAACCCGCAAAAGTTTTGCAAAATCAATTATTAACTAATAAGTTTAAGATCATGAAAAAGATTCTTACTCTCTTCACTGCCCTGATTCTCTTCGGCAGTATGACCCTGAAAGCGGACACATGGACGGTCGCGGGAGACAATACTACTATTCTTGGTTCTGGTACTTGGAACACCGGGAATACCGATAATGACATGATTAATGTCAACGGCAGTAATTGGTATCTGCTCAAAGCAAACAAGACGCTCACAGGTGGTACATTAAAGTATAAGGTAGCAAAGGACCATGCATGGACTACTGCTTATCCGGGTTCTGATAGGTCGTTCACTTTGACAGCTGGCACGTATGATGTCCTTTTTAAATTTGACAGCAACAGCCATGATGTTAGCGAAGCAAAAGTAACCACATGGACGGTTGCTGGTACGCAGACTGTATGGGGAAGTGAATGGAATACCGGAGACACCGGGAACGACATGACGCGTTCCGGCGATAATTGGACGTTTACTAAGAGTCATGTCCTCTTGGCTACAGGAAATACGTATGAATGCAAGGTTGCAGCAAACCACGCATGGACCTATGCTTTCCCCGGAGAGAATAAGACATTTTCCGTAACAGAAGATGGTTACTATGATGTAACCGTTGATTTCAATACCTCTACTTTGGAGGTAACAGTAACGACTACTTTCATAGAGCCTGCCGTACCTCCTACACCGGTGATTACTCTCCATAGCAATATTCAAAACCCGTCTTGGGAAACGTCTGCTAGTTTTACCATTGCCGGCGATGAAAAAACGGCAAGTTTGACTTTGGAGAACGTGGCAAAAGGTAACTATGAGTTCTGTGTGAAGAAAGATGCTACTTGGGCTTCCAACGGTTCAGCTTTCACACGTGATAATAACTCTCATGCTATTTCCGGAAATACTTCTAACTGCACGTTCAATGCGGATAGAAATGGTAATTATACCTTCACTTGGACGTACGCGACAAACACATTGGAGATCGGCTATCCTGCTATTCCTGCGCAAAGCGTGGAATTGACCGGTTTGGCTTCCCAAATACTGAAAGGTACGCCAGTTACATTTACGGCATCCTCCTCCGGTATTGATGATCCGGGATATCGCTTCTATGTGAAGGAGAAGAATGGAGAATACGGCAGCGCCGTGACATCCTATACCTTTAATGCGGTAGGCGAATATAAAGTAAAAGTAGAAGCGTTGGAGTACAACACCGGCACCCCGGTCGCTACGGACGAAAGTGACGTGGTGGTTTATGAAGAGCATACTTTTACTGCCGGAACACGCATCTACGTGGACTTCTCGGCTATGACGGAAGGAACAAAGGGTGTTAACTATCCGAAAATTTACGAAGTTGGCCTGGACTATGATGCAAATGGAGCAGGTACTTTCAAGACCATCCGCTTCTCTGCGAACGTTACATGGAGCTCATTGGCTGAGGCTTTCATCAAGACGGAGAAAGCCGGATGGGCTGGTTTGAAGTTCACCGCTCCGGGCGAAGGTCAGAACAAGATTGTCGTTGCTGCAGATGGTGCATCTTATACTTGGGGCTCCTACACTCCGGCTACGGTACAGGTGAAGTTCTTCGCTCCCCGTGACGAAAGCAGCAGCTGGGATCATATATATGCTCATTCTTGGGACGCAGCCGGAAACATAACGGAATGGCCGGGTGTTGAGATAACAAGTAGCAAAGCAAACCTTTGGTACGCATATGACGTACAAGTAGGTGCAAACGTGCTCTTCCATAATAATGCAGGTATGCAGACCGCGAATATCGAGGATATCCAAGTAGCGGCTTGCTATGAGCCCACCGCAATTGATTATGACGTTACTCCGAAGTTGGTGACCGTTACGGCCAATGCCGGTTGCGAGATCGCTTATTATATCGCAGGTACGAAAGACTTAGTTGGTGGAACAGCGGATTGGCAAATTAATCTTCCGTTGGACGATGAAAACAAGATTGTCTTCCACGATGTAGAACCGGGTACGTACGCTTTCAAGATCAACAATAATTCCTGGGCTTGGTCTATCGGCGGCTATGACCATCTGAAAGGTGGGGATTGCGCTACTATCGCTCAGACAGTGGGAGAAGGTGATTTGGGCTTTAAGATCGATACCAAACAAGATGTAACGGTTACTTATTACCCGGAGACCCAAGAGATTTGTCTCGGGGCTGAGACTGTAAAGCAGACAACAACGATATCAGCAGATGATATATCTATTAAAGCCGGTGAGTCGAAAGCAATTTCTTACACGACGAATAATACGGAAGATCCGAACGTGACGTATAATGTGGAATCCGGTGCAGATTGCATCTGTCTGTTCAAGGGCGTCATCACGGGCGTAAAAGCCGGAACGGCTGTCGTTAGCGTGTCGCTCTCTGAAACGGCTAACTATACTGCCGCATCAACGAATTTCACCATCACTATTGCTAATCCTGTAGCTCCTGCTCTGGCGATTGAGACGGTAGGCGGCAAGTTCGTCATTAATGCGAAGGGTGACACAGCTGTCTTCGCGCGCGGAAACCTTAAATACAATGTAGCTACGGAACAATGGTACTGCGCTGACCACCAGTATGACTTCGTCGGCGAGAATGGAAACCTCCATTTTGGCGATGCTAACTATAAAGGTGAATACGATCTCTTCGGCTGGAGTTGTACCGCTTCGAATTACGGATTGAAGCAATCCAATCATGACGATGTGTATACCGGCGAATTTGTAGATTGGGGAGGCTTATTCACCGGCGGCGGACAAGAGTGGAGTACGCTTACCGGAAGTGAGTGGTCCTATATCATCAATCACCATCAATGGACAATCATGGCATTGGATCCAACACCGGAAGATGCAACGAATGAGGATGAGATCTATGGCTTGGCCATCTTCCCCCTTGGTTGGGTACAACCGGCAGGCTTTGATGACCTGACTTATAGTTATTGCGATTGGTGGGATGAAGTAACGATTGCGAAAAATACCTTCGCGCTTTCTAAGTGGAGCGAGTTGGAAGCAGCGGGTGCTGTCTTCCTGCCGCATGCCGGAGCTCGTGCCGGTCACTGGGGTAATACCTGGAGCGGAAAAGCAGAGACAACAACAAAGAACTCGAACCCCAATGGAGGTCTATTCTATTGCTTCGTAGATAATATCGGCTGGTACGGATACTATTGGTCGTCCACCACCGATCCTCGTTCGGAGCATCCGTACGATGCGCACTATCTGATCACTCCGGGTTGGAGTGAAGGTCCGACAGAAGCCGATGAGGATGACTTGTATCTGCCGCCGGTAGTATGGAGTCGTGAGAAACGTCGTGGAAACTCTGTTCGTCTCGTAACTCGTATTCCGAAAGCAGAATTCGAAGATATCCGTACGGGCTTGACGGCCGGTAAGTACTACACCGTTTGCTGGAACAAGACGATGGTGGAGATCCGCGGCGCAAGCTTATGGTCGTTCATCGGCAAGGACGTTGACTTCGCATATATTCAAGAAGAGAGTGCGCCGTATCCTGCAGGTAAACCGTTTATCGTCTATGCAGAATCGGAGAAGTTGGAGGCAATCTTGGCGGGCGCTGAAGTTACCGCTCCGAACAATGTAGGCACCAATGGCCTTTACGGCACATTCGCGCAATTAGAGCAGAACAACTTCGATGATATCGCATCAACTACGGGCAAGGATGTATATTTCATCTATAATGAGGATGGACAACCCAGCAAGTTGCGTAAGGTCAACGGACAAACGGGCAACTGGATTCGTGCATACCGTGCATACGTGATTGTAGCTGATATCACTGGCGGCAAACCTGCTTCGGCTCCGGGCAAGAAAGTACGTTCGATGCCGATGCAGAAAGATCAAGTTCAAGGCATCGAAGATGTACAAGGTGACAATGTACAAAGTACAAAGGTACTCATCGATGGTAATCTGTACATCCTCCGCGGTGAGAATGTGTACAACGCTAACGGACGCCTTGTAAAATGAAGGGTGAAAAGTGAAAATTGAAAGAGTGAAATCAGTGGATTAGCAGGTTCGGGAAACCTGCCTGCTAATCCGCAGAACACAAATTCTAATTAACGAAAGGAAAATTGTTATGAAAAAGACATATCAGATACCGAGCGTAGAGATGACGCAGTTAGCAATGACTTCCATCGTAATGGCCGGAAGTGCAACTGGCATAGGCATCGGTGATCCGATCTCCAGTGGCGAAGGAGGATAGAGACCCGACAGTGACGTCCGCAATGCGAACGGCATGCGTTTGAGAGTGGGTGCAAAGACCCATCTCGCAATAACAAAAGCGACCCGCAATGCAGGTCGCTTTTGTTTTGGGTGAGTGTGGGGCACTCGACCGAAGGGTTGCTATTACTCAGCCGGCTCAGCGGGGAACTCAGCAGCAGGAGCTGCAGGAGCTTCGTCCACTACGATCACCGATTGATCCTCAGCGACAGCCTGACGGCCTTTGCTGAAACCAACAGCAGCGATGCTGAAAACCACGATCAAAGCGATCAAGGTCCAAGTCGTCTTCTCAAGGAAGTCTGCCGTCTTCGGCGCACCCATCACTTGGTTGCCGCTCGCGAAACCGGCAGCCAAACCACCGCCTTTACTATTCTGTACCAACACCAACAGCGTCAGCAGAATAGCGGCGATAACGATCAGGATTGTTAAAAATACGTACATAGCTATGTTAATTTATGATTTGTGATTTCTTGTTTTAAATTGCTTTCGCCGAAATCGGCGACAAAGGTACTGCTTTTTTTTGACATACGCAAATAATTGCGCAAAAAAATACCGGCTTGAATATATATATGGCGGGCGCTTCGCTCGGAGTGACATTAAGTCACTCCTTCACCACCGGGCGACGGTGTCGTTGAAGATGCTTTCTGCGAATTCGGTGATCATCGCCGTGCAGAGTTCGTCCTGGACATCCGTCAGCAGCATGTTCGAGTTAAAGGTCTGATACGAAGTATAGGTCTTGTCGAACGAGTCCTCGGGGTTCACGTTGTTCGTGAAATGTACCGAGATCGTGATGGTCAGTTTGCTCTCCGATGCGTAACCGTCGGCGGAGATGGCGCCTTGCGTGACGGTATAACCCGTGATCTCGCCTTCTATCTCCAGGTCGCCGCCTTTGCGTAACATCTGCAGGCGCGTCTGGCGTTGGAACAGGTCACGTATTCCTTCCGAGAGGGCGTTGCTCAGAGTGGGGTTCACGAGCGGGGCGTTGTTCGGGAAGTCGGCAATAGAGATGGAGTGAGTCGTCTGGTAGTTGATATTTGCGCCGTTCATCTTAAAACTGATAGAACAACCGGACATCAGCATGCATATGCATAGCACAAGACCAGCACTTAACCAGTACTTAACCCCGACCCGATACCGTGTCGATACCGTGTCGTTGCCGTGTTTTGGACTACAGACCATACTCTTTGATTTTGCGGTAAAGGGTGCGTTCGGAGATACCGAGTTGGGCAGCAGCCACCTTGCGGTTGCCTCCGCAGCGCTCGAGTGCTTCGCGCATCAGTTCGCGGTTGGTGTCCTCGAGGCTGACGCTGACGGGCGCCTGCGGCTTCTCTTCGGGACGCTCGTCTTCGATGACTTCGCCGTTTTCCCACGCCTCATCGTCTGCGGGCGTCTGGATGACTTTGCGCGCAGGGGCGATCTCGGTGTTCCGGAATTCGGGTATCTCGGTATCCCGATGAGTCAGAAGTGCTTTCAACTCCTCGAGGTCTTTCTTGTTCTGCATCACCATGTTATAGAGCAGCCCGATTTCGTGCGAGTAGTCTTTGCCCTGTTCCTGCGCGGGGTTGCGAAGAACGATACCTTGTTGGTTCTCCTCCTTCGGCAGGTATTTGCGTAAGGTGTCGGCACTGATCTGATGGTCCATCTCTATCACCGCGATCTGTTCGGCGAGGTTTTTGAGTTGGCGGATATTGCCGCGCCAGTAGCAGTTCTGCAGCAGCCGCGTCGCTTCTTCGCTCAGCGAGAGAGGCGGCATCTGATAGCGATTGCAGAAATCCACGGCGAACTTACGGAAGAGCAAGGGAATGTCCTCTTTGCGCTCGCGCAGAGCGGGAACGCGTATCTCTACGGTGTTGAGACGGTAGTATAGATCCTCGCGGAAACGGCCGTCTTCGATAGCCTGGCGCATGTTGAGGTTAGTCGCTGCGACGACGCGCACGTTGGTCTTACGTACGGTACTCGAACCCATACGTAAGAACTCGCCCGTCTCGAGCACACGCAGCAGGCGCACCTGCGTCTGGAGCGGCAGTTCACCTACTTCGTCGAGGAAGAGCGTACCTCCGTCTGCAATCTCGAAATAGCCTTTGTGCTCCGTCTTCGCGTCGGTGAAAGCGCCTTTCTCATGTCCGAAGAGTTCGGAGTCGATGGTGCCCTCAGGGATAGCGCCGCAGTTGACGGCGAAATACGGTCCGTGTTTGCGGGCCGAGAAAGCATGGATAATCTTCGGAAAATGCTCCTTACCTACACCGGATTCGCCGGTGATGAGCACACTCAAATCGGTGCGCGCTACCTGCACCGCAACCTCGATATCCCGATTGAGCAGCGGACTCTGGCCAATGATGCCGAAACGCTGCTTGATAGCCAATAATTCCTGTTGCGTCATAAAAACCTGACAAAATGTCTCGCGTTCGCATCCCTCGTACGCGCGTCAAAACCACGTTTTAACGGTAGGTACTCGGGCGCTCCGCTCTCCCCATCGTAAACGCTTCGCTGGTTTACGCCGGGGACCCCATTAATAAATCGGGTACAAAATTAGTGTTTTTTTTTGAAATATGCAAGTATATGCACTTTTTTGGGCTAAATTCTTGCATATTCCATTTTTTTGTTGTACCTTTGCACGCTTATTTTGAATAACTATGCGTAAATTTTTGCAAATCACTCTTGCGGTTGTCGCAGCTATGCTGATGGCGAGTTGCGTAACCCAGAAACAGATGACCTATGTGTCGAATGCGAAACCGGAGATGGAGGACTCGATCAATGCGCACTTCCAGTCGCAGTCGGAGTTGACCATCCGTATCGGCGACGCGCTCACGATTTATGTGTCGGCTCTGGACCTCGAGGCGGTGGTGCCGTACAACCTGCCGGCCGTGGTGTATGCCAGCCCGGGTACGACGAATTTGTCCACGACGCCTGCGCTGCAATACTACATCGTGGATGAAAACGGAGATATCGAGTTTCCGGTCTTGGGCAAGTTGCACGTAGCGGGCTTGAAGCGCAGCGAGGTAGAGATCATGGTGAAGGAGAAACTGGAGTCTCAGGTGCTCAATCCGCAGGTGCATGCGCATATCGTGAATGCGAAAGTATCGGTGTTGGGCGAGGTGAACCGTCCGGGAAATGTAGGTATGGCGGGCGGCCGCCTGACGTTGTTCGAGGCACTGGCAGCTGCCGGCGATTTGACGCCGTACGGTCGTCGCGACAATGTGCTCGTGACGCGCGAGGTGGATGGGAAATTACAGATCGCACGCCTGAACCTGCGCGACGCAAATATCTTTTCTTCGCCGTATTTCTTCCTGCAGCAGAACGACGTGGTGTATGTGTCGCCGAACAAAGTGCGCGTAGTGAACAGTGCGAATGCGAGTCTGTGGCTGAGTATGGTGTCTACCTTGGCGAGTGCCGCAACGGTGATTGTGACCGTGGTGAATACGGCGAAGAAGTAAGGAGTTGAGAGTTAAGAGTTTAGAGTTTAATAGAATGGAGCAAAATAAAAATAATGACATCGATGTGCGGAAATTGGTGCGCATCGTTTCGGAAAAATGGTACTGGTTCGCGATAAGCGTGGCGTGCTTCGTACTGCTGGGAACCGCGTATTACCTGCGTAAGGCACCGGATTGGGTGACGGACGCGAGTATCGTGCTGCGTCAGAAAGACGGCGGCATCGGCGATCAGTTAGGCTCGCTCGCGATGCTCGGTTTAGGCGGAAACACCGCCGCCGAGGACGAGGTAGTGGTTCTCTCATCGCGCGGACTCATCACACAGGCGCTGGACGCGCTGAACCTTTGGGAGGCATCGTACGTGAAGGACGGATTCCGCTATAGAGGCGAGTTCCAAAACCCGGCGCTGACCATTGAGTATCTGCAACTGAGTGAACGCGGAGAGGATCGTCCGTTCCTCGTCTATGTAAAGCCGACGAAGAAAGGCTATAAGGTGCGCGTGAAGAGTGGTTTCTTCCATCGCTCGACGACGAAAGTGGCGAGTCTGGACGAACCGGTAGAGACGCTCGCCGGCACACTGCTTATTCACCCGAATCGCGAACTGAGCAGAGATACTACCTATCGCGTGATTCATAAGCGTCATGAGTTGGTGGTAGCCGATTACCGCAAGCGGCTCTCCGTCACGCTGCATAAGAAAGAGAGTAACATCATCAAGCTCTCGATGAAGTCGCCGATGCCGGATCGCGACCGCGTGCTGCTGCATCAACTCATTGAGCAATATAACCTCAACGCGATTGTCGACAAGAACATGCTGGCGTCGAATACGGCTTCGTTCATCGACGAGCGAATGAACATCATCACGGCGGAACTGAGCGAGGCGGAGAAGACCGTTTCGCAATACAAGGAGAAGAACAAGATCGCCGATATCGAGACGCAAGCCCGTCTGGTCTTAGAGGCCAACAGCGTAGAGCAACAGGCTTTGGCGGAGATCGAGACGCAGTTGAACCTCGTGGATTATATCGATGAGTTTCTGCATAGCGAGTCGAAACAGGGCAGCCTCATTCCTGCCAATATCGGTATCACCGATGCGGCGTTGGAGTCCAGTCTGTCGGAGTATAACTCGATCGTGCTGCAGCGCATGCGTATCCAACGTACCGCGACGGCGAACAACCCGGTGCTGGAGCAGATGGATCTGCAATTGGCCTCGATGCGTCAGAACATCATCGCTACCATCAGCTCGGTGCGCGAGAGTCTGCGTATCCGCCAGCGTAACCTGATGGCGCAAGATACGAAATTCAACCGTCAGATTCAGAATGCCCCGGAGCAGGAGCGCGAGTATGTGCGTATCGTACGTGACCAGAAAATCAAGGAGCAACTCTATCTGTTCCTCTACGAGAAACGCGAAGAGAACGCGCTGATGCTAGCGGCAACGACTATTCCGGCGAAGATCCTCGATGTTCCGCAGCGCGATGTACGCAGCCAGACGCCTAAACTGAAGAACTTGCTGCTGATGTGCTTTGTCTTAGGTTTGCTGTTCCCGGCTGTTCTGCTGTATCTCTACACGCTCTTAAACAATAAGATCGAAGACGTGAAAGACTACGAGCGCCGTGTGAAAGCGCCAATGCTGGGCGAGATCGTTCAGAACTCCCGTCAGGCGCATATCGCGATCCGTGAGGGCGAGTCAACCGTTTCGGCGGAGCTGTTCCGTCTGATTCGTACGAACCTGCGCTTCATGATCTCGTCGGAGGTGAAGAATCCGGTTATTCTTGTGACCTCGTGCATCAACGGCGAAGGCAAATCGTATATCTCGAGTAATATCGCCTTGTCGCTCGCTATCCTCGGAAAGAAAGTGGCGTTAGTGGGTTTGGATATCCGCAAGCCGATGATTGCGCAGTATTTCGGCCTGTCGCAGAAGGGACACCTGACGGATTACCTGGCAGAACCGACCGTGTCGATCGACGATATCATCGTGCCGAGCGGCGAGCATAAGAACCTCGACTTGCTGCCCTGCGGCACTATTCCGCCGAACCCCGCGGAGTTGCTGCAGACCAAGCGCCTCGAGGAATTGTTTAAGGAATTGCGTAAACGCTACGACTATATCATCGTGGATACGGCGCCGGTTGCGCTCGTGAGCGACACGTATCTGCTGGATCGCATCGCCGACCTGACGATCTTCGTCAGCCGCTATAAATATACGCCGACGGAGATGATCGATTATATCAACCAGATCGTCGATCAGGAGCGTATGCACCATGTGGCTTGTGTGCTCAACGGCACGAAAAGTAACCGCACAGGGTATGGGTACGGATACGGCGCTAAAGAGAAATAAGCATGATTGTTTGCGTCGCAGAGAAACCGTCGGTGGGTGAGTATATCGCCCGTGTGCTGGGCGCGAACCAGCGCAAGAACGGCTATTTCGAGGGGAACGGTTATCAAGTAACCTGGACTTTCGGTCACCTCTGCGCACTATTGGATCCGCAGGAATATTCAGAGCAGTGGAAGGGATGGAACCTGAGTACGCTGCCGATGATTCCTGCGCGATTTGCTATTAAGGTGTCCGGCGACGAAGGCGTGCATAAGCAGTTCAACGTCATCAAGAGTCTGATCGAGCAAGCCGACGAGGTGATTAACTGCGGTGATGCCGGACAGGAAGGAGAACTCATCCAGCGCTGGGTGTACCAGCAGGCGGGCTGCAAATGTCCGGTGAAGCGTCTGTGGGTCAGTTCGTTGACCGAAGAGGCGATTCGTGAAGGTTTCCAAGCACTGAAGGACCAATCGGAATACCAGCACTTGTACGAGGCAGGTATGATGCGCGCTATAGGCGATTGGCTGCTGGGCATGAACGCCACGCGCGCGTATACCATAAGGTACGCACGCGGAACAGGCAAGGATCGCCAGGTGCTGTCCGTAGGACGCGTGCAGACGCCGACGCTCGCGCTCGTGGTGAAGCGCCAGGCGGAGATAGAGAACTTCGTGCCGCGTACCTATTGGGAACTGAAGACGAACTACCGCGATACGTTGTTTAGCGCTCAGATTCCCGTCGAGGAAGGCGAATACGCCATCACGTCGGAAGAGCAGGGACAGGCGCTGGTGGACAGCATCAAGGATCTGCCGCTGACCATCACCAGCGTGGAGAAGAAGAAAGGAGCGGAGTTCGCGCCGAAACTATATGACTTGACCTCGCTGCAGGTCGATTGTAACAAGAAATATTCGTTCTCTGCCGAGCAGACGCTGCAACTGATCCAATCGCTCTACGAGAAGCGCGTGACGACCTATCCGCGCGTGGATACCACCTATCTGAGCGACGATATCTATCCGAAAGTCCCGAATACCTTAGCCGGTATCAAAGATTACTACCCGCAAGTGGCGCCGCTTTTAGGCACGAAACTGCCGAAGTCGAAAAAGGTGTTCGATAACAAGAAAGTGACCGATCACCATGCGATCATTCCGACGGGCATGCGTCCTGAAGCCCTGACGGCGGACGAGAAGAAGGTATATGACCTTGTTGCCCTGCATTTCATCGCGGCTTTCTATCCCGAGTGCGAGGTAAGCAACACCACCGTACTGGCGAAAGCCGGGGAGATCGACTTCAAGGTCACCGGCCGCGAGGTCCTCAAACCCGGCTGGCGCGCTGTCTTTGAAAAAGACAATCAGAACACTCAGAATACTCCGAGTACTCCGAATGACTCCGACGATGACTCGTCGGAGGAGACAAAGTCTCTCCCGGCTTTCGTGAAAGGCGAGAGCGGAGCACACGAGCCGTTGCTGAAGGAGAAGACGACTACGCCGCCGAAATATTACACCGAGGCAACGCTGCTGCGGGCTATGGAAACGGCGGGTAAGACCGTCGAGAACGACGAACTGCGCGAGGCGATGAAGGAGAACGGTATCGGTCGTCCTTCCACGCGTGCAGCCATCATCGAGAAACTCTACCAGCGTAAGTATATCGTCAAGCAAGGCAAGAGCATGCGGGCGACGGAGACAGGTATCAACCTCATTCATACCATCATCTCTCCGCTGCTCAAATCCGCCGAACTGACGGGTCTGTGGGAGAAAAAACTGCGCGAGATAGAGCGCGGCGAATACCAGGCGCAGGATTTCCTGACGGAACTCAAAGAGATGACGTCTGGCGTCGTTCGCGACGTGAAGACCAACAAAGCAGGTATGCTCTGCCCCGTTTGCCGCCAGGGACTCATCATCCGCGGTAACACCCGCTACGGCTGTTCGCGCTGGCGCGAAGGGTGCACCTACGCAGAGGCTTTCTGATTAAGATTTAGGTTCTTATAGTTAAGATTGCAAAGTCGAGTTGGCAAAAATATGCATTTGTGCAATATTTCCGTCAAAAAATACACATATATATGTGTTTTTTTTTGTACCTTTGCCGCCGAATTGATACGTATATACGCGCGGTAATAAGGAAAAAACCAATTTTTTCATTTAACACTAATACAAACAATTCTCTATGAAACTACATTTTAGAGTGTTCCGTACCATGATGCTTTCAGCCTTGCTTTTAGTGGGCATGGCTGCTGAGGCACGTGTGGTCAGCGGAACGGTAAAAGACCCGACGGGCGAGACGATTATCTCGGCCTCCGTGGTCGTGAAGGGTACCACGATTGGTACAGTGACGGACTTTGACGGTAATTATACCCTCGATGTGCCGGATGATGCGAAGGTGCTTGTTTTCTCCTACATTGGTATGCAGACCCAGGAGTTGACCATCACCGGCGACGTAATGAATGTGGTGCTGTCCGAGAACAGCGAGGTGCTGGACGAGGTAGTCGTTACCGGTTACGGTACGACGAAAAAGCGCGACTTGGTAACCGCGGTTGCTTCGGTGAGCGCAGACCAGATCAAGGATGTGCCGGTAGTCAATGCGGCTGAGGCGCTGCAAGGTAAGTTAGCCGGCGTCACGGTAACGTCCGCAGAAGGTAGTCCGGATGCAGAAGTGAAAGTGCGCGTTCGTGGCGGTACTTCTTTGACGCAGAGCAACGAGCCGCTCTACATCGTAGACGGTATGCCGGTAAGTTCGATCTCCGATATCCCGCCGACGGACATCCAATCGATGGACGTATTGAAAGACGCTGCAGCTACCGCTATCTACGGTGCACAAGGTGCAAACGGCGTTATCATCATCACCACAAAAGAGGCATCGACGGATAGCGATGATAAGATGGTGATGCACTTCGATTATACGGGCTACGTAGGATGGAAATGGTTGGCAAATCGCATGCCGGTTCTGGACAACCGCGAATTCATGTTGCTCCAATATGAGAACCAGTACCTGAAGGGTCAGGAGGAGGATTTCTACGAGCACTTTATTGAGAATTATCAAGAGGGAATGGAAGACCTGGCAGCCATGCTGGATGGTGCCAATGCATTGGAGCATACTGACTGGTTGGATCGTACGTTCGGCCGTACCGGTTTTGACAGCAACCATAGCTTCACCTTAAGCGGCGGTAACAAAAAGGCGAACTTTAGCCTTAACTACGCTCGCGTAGACAATACGGCTATCATGCAATCATCGGATTATCACCGTAATAATATTTCGTTGAAAGCGAAGTTCAAACCGATCAAGGATTTGACGATCTCGTTCACGACCCGTTATTCGGATACAGAAGTGAACGGCGCCGGTTCGAATACTACGAAAGATGCAGGTTCGACGGCAGAGTCTCGTCTGCGTAACGCGGTTGTTTATACCCCGATGACGCTCTATAAGAAGGACGACGGTTCGCTGGACGACGAGGAGCAATACGGAAATATGTACGACCCGATCATCACCATTCGCGACAACTACAAGAACAAAAAAGATATGCGTTTCAACATGAACGGCTATATCTCCTATAAGTTCTTGAAGCACTTCACCTTGAAGGCGGAAGTAGGTTATGACTACAAGTCGGTGAATACCGACCGCTTCTATGGTCCGACGACGTATTATGCACGTACCAACTGTTTGGGTAAGAGTGCCGGTATCGTGACGAAAGAGGTTGCTTCGAAATTCCGTCAGACCAATACCTTCAACTGGGAACAGAAGTTTGCCAATGCGCACAACGTATCGGTATTGGTTGGTGAGGAAATCATCATGAACAAGGGATATAACACGGATCAAGTCTTCACGGGCTTTGAGCCGACCTTGCCTGCTGTAAAGGTATTCCAACTGCATGGTAGCGCTGAGCACTCTACGAGTACCAACTACATCAATCCGACGGATAACATGCTGTCGTTCTTCGCTCGCGCGAACTATGACTACAAGTCGCGTTACTACGTATCGTTGACATTCCGCGCCGATGGCTCGACTCGCTTTGCAAAGCAAAACCAGTGGGGCTTCTTCCCTTCTGCAGCGCTTGCATGGAACCTCGCAGAGGAGAGCTTTGCTGAGACTGCACGCGATTGGTTATCGCAGATGAAGATCCGTTTCTCGTACGGTACGGCGGGTAATAACAACGTTAACTTAGGTTACTTGCATACAGACTTCCTCGCGGGCGTAGCGGCTACGAGTGGTTCTAAACCTTGGATCGACGGCTTTACGACCATGTTGACAGCCGGCGGTAGCAAGCATATTGCTGCGAACCCGAACTTGAAGTGGGAGACCACGATCACCCGTAACCTCGGTATTGACTATGGTTTCTTCAACCAGCGACTCAGCGGTTCTATCGACCTCTATATGAATACGACCCAAGACCTGATCGTACTCTATAAGTTAGCGCAGGGTTATAACTACCAATATCGTAACATCGGTTCGACCGAGAACAAGGGTATTGAGTTCTCCGTGAACGGCGTTATCTTGGATCATCACACGAAAGATCTGCATTATAACTTAACGGTTAGCGCCAATATCGCGGCGAACAAAAATGTGGTGAAGAGTCTGGGTGCCGGTCTGGATTATATGGAAGCTGCCACGGAAGCGTTGTCCACCAACAATGTTACGTTCAATGAGTTCTACGCTTATCCGGGTCAGCCGGTTGGAAATATCTACGGATACCTGTCCGACGGATGGTACACGGCTTCCGACTTCCAGTCGTTCGACCGCTCTTCGCATGCTGCGGACGGTACGGTACAAAAAGTGACCTGGACGTTGAAAGACGGCGTGACCAAACAACTGAGCGGACTTGGTTCACCCGCCCCGGGTTCCATTAAGTTGAAAGATGTATCCGGCCCGGATGGTACTCCGGATGGCAAGATCGATGCGAACGATATCGTCGTATTGGGTAACACGCTGCCGAAGGCTGCCGGTGGTTTCTCGATTAACTTCAATATCGGTGGAGACAACTGGGGTCAGGTTGATTTCGGTGCTAACTTCATCTATTCGATCGGTAACCAGGTGCTCAACCTCAATAAACTCGATTGGACCACGATGACGAACGAAGATACCAAATCGTCCTATCGTAATATGATCACCCCGATGGCTCACGGTAATCGCTACTCCATGTTCGACAGCTACGGCACGTATCTGCCTGATCAATTGTTAGCCGACCCGACTATTGCCGGTGACTTTGACAAGATGACGGCAGAGTTGGATCGCATCAATGCTAATGCTACTGTACGCTCGCCGTTTATGAAGGCGTATGTGGTAACGGATGAGTGCGTAGAGGATGGTTCGTTCCTTCGTCTCAACCAACTCACGATCGGTTACTCGCTGGCAGACAAGTGGATCAATAAGGCATACATCACCAAGTGCCGTATCTATCTGCAAGCCAGCAACCTGTTCTGCATCACTAAGTACTCGGGCTTTGATCCGGAGGTGGATGTGTATAGCAGTAAGAACCCGATGATGCCGGGCGTAGACTACTCGGCATATCCTCGTACGCGAGGCTTCAATGTGGGTGTTAACTTGTCGTTCTAAATCGTAAAAAAATCATACAGATATGAAAAAGTATATTAGTTATATCTTGATGGGTGTGGCCGTTATATGCACCGGTTGCGAGCAATTCTTCTCTACGGATTCTCCGTCTTCGATGGACGCAGCGGTGTTCGCTTCACCTGAGCAAACCGAGCAGACCATAGCGGGTATATATGCTGTCCTCGCAGAGCAAAACGCCTATCGTTCCCGTCTGGCCGGCCCGTGGGTAATGCCCGGAACAGACTGCGAGATGTTTACGACCAATGCTCCGGATTACGCTATCTACACGATGACGCATGTCGGCAATGTGGACATTACCTCCCCCAGCAAACATCCGTGGAGTTATCTGTCGGTAGCTATTGAGCGTTCGAACGTAGTGATCGATGGTATAGAGCACTTTGGTGACACCACCAATGTTACGATGCGTTATCTCTACGGAGAGGCGCTGACGCTTCGCGCATGGTTGAACTACGAGACTCTGAAACTATGGGGCGATATCCCGTATATGTTCACGCCGATGGATGGTTCGGATGAGTCGATCTTCCCGCATAAGGTGGACCGCAACCTCGTCTTTGATAAGATCCGTGTAGACTTGAAGCATGCAGCACAATTGATGCCGAATGCAGCTGAATGTCCTTCCGTTTGCTCTAGCATCACCGCTCCGACGGTACAGCGTATGAACCGTGAGTTCGCATTGGCGTTGTTGGCGCGTGTAGACTTGGTTTATGCCGGCAAAGCTATCCGCCCCGATCGTATTGAGCAGGGCAGCGGCTACAAAACAAAAGTCTTCAACGTAGGTCCGGAGAAACGCGTCGAGTTGCTCAACGAGACCATGTGGGCATGTGAGGAAGTCATCAAAGCCGATGGTTACAGCAAGTTGCTTCCCGAGTTTGCTGACGTGTTCAAAGCGATCTCCGGTAGCGTAGTGGAGTATAACAAAACCGAGACCCTTTGGGAGATCCCGTTTGCCGACGGAGTTCGCGGACAATTCATGAACCGCTGCGGCGCGTATGCGAACAGTTCAGCGAAAGGTCACCTGAAGCACTTCTCCAGCAGCGCGAAGTCGAACGCGAAGATCGTGGTTCCCCCTGCTTACCTCTTCTCGTTTGAGCAAGGCGACAAGCGTAAATGGGTGACCGTTAGTCCGGGTGAGTGGAACTTCGACGACAAATCGAAGATCGAAGGTACCAGCGGTAAGGTGCTGTATCAGAAGCCGGAGAAGATCGTGAAGATGTATCTGGGTAAGTTCCGTCACGAATGGATGGCCTTTGATATGACGAGCGATGACGACGGTGTGAATGTACCCGAAATACGCTTCGCAGACGTGCTGTTGATGTACGCTGAGGCGGCTATCGGTAGTGTATGTGAGGTGACGCCGACCAGAACCGATAACTTAGGCGCACAGTCGCTATTTGATAAGGTTCGCGCACGTGCGGGCTTGACTTCCAAACCGTTGACGATGGAGAACCTGATGCAAGAGCGTGCTTGGGAGTTTGCGGGCGAGTTTATCCGCAAATACGACTTGATGCGCTGGGGTGTCTTCTCCGAGAGACTGTTTGATGCGCAGGATGATATTGAGAATTTCACGCACCTGAACGCAGAGACGGGTGAGATTGACTTCTCGGGTACGCCGTACGACGGCAAGTTGTCGACCTCTATCTATGTGAAGTATGCGGAGGATAACACGGTTTCGCAAGACGGCTCTACGGCTTACCGTATCGATCGTATCTACGGTCTGCAACTCGGTGAGAACGACGTGCCGGAAGGATACGTTAGTTCCGATGACACCGGCGGTTGGGTGAAAATCGATGCGTATAAGACGGAAGGAGTGCCGGCTGCCAATATCGGCGTGAATGGAAACCGCGTCTTCGGCGTAGGAATGACCAAGGATGAGCTGGAAGCTCGTCAGTATTGGCCGATCTTCGATGTGATTACATCGGCGAACCATAATCTGTATAATGATTACGGATATTAGAAAAATAGGACTATGGGTACTCATCATCCTCGGGTTCTTGGCGTGTAACCAAGAATCCGGGGATGATCCGCAACCTCCTGCAGGTAAAGTGCTTGCTTTCCCGGGCGCAGACGGAGGCGGCCGTTATACGACGGGTGGGCGCGGCACGTCTATCTATGCCGTCACGTCTTTGGAAGACGACCCGCTGGATGTAAAGGTAGGTACCTTGCGGTATGCTATTCAAGCTAAAGGCAGACGTATCATCGTCTTCAATGTGGCAGGGCGTATCGACTTGGCGACCGAACTGCAGATAGAGAGCGGCAATGTGACCATTATGGGCCAATCGGCGCCGGGTGACGGTATATGTATCTCCGGCTGTCCGGTAGTGGTGCAGGCGGACAATGTCATCATCCGCTTTGTGCGTTTTCGTATGGGCGACCTGCACAAGAAAGAGGGCGATGCGCTCACCATCGATAAGGGACACAAGAACATCATCATTGACCACTGCTCGTGCTCGTGGAGCACTGATGAGTGTGTGTCTATCTATGGCGTGAAGGATGCCACTGTGCAATACTGTATTATCTCCGAATCGCTCAACAACTCCGTGCACGCGAAAGGCGCGCATGGATACGGAGGTATATGGGGTGGAGAGAACACCACGTTCCATCATAACCTCTTCGCGCATCATAGCAGCCGAAACCCGCGTTTTGACCATGACTATGTGACGGAGGTGAATGCGGGCCCGGCGGACTTCATCAACAATGTGGTCTATAACTGGAAAAGCAATTCGGCTTACGGCGGCGAGTCTCGTAAGTCTTCCGGTAACCAGCGCCAGTATAATTTCGTAGCCAATTATTACAAACCCGGTCCGGCTACCAAGAGCGGAGTCAAAGCTCGCTTGCTGAATCCGACCACCAAGTGCAGTTATTGCGGTTCAAGCGTTGTGCCCGGTAAGTTCTATGTGGTGAACAATATCCTATATGGTTCGGACGCTGTGACGCAAGATAACTGGTCAGGAGTCTATCCCGACGAGAGTAGCAAGAAAGACCAGTGCCGCTCGGACAAGCGCTTCGCGCTGGAGTATGCCCTCACGGGCGAACAGACGGCGCAGCAGGCTTATGATGTAGTGTTGGCGAAAGCCGGGTGCTCGTTGGTGCGCGACGCCATCGATACGCGTATTGTGACGGAAGTGCAAAATGGCACCTATACCTACGAAGGGTCGAATAAAGATGTGAAACAGTCAGATTTGTCTTTGTGCGGGCTTATTGATACGCCTGACGATGTGGGCGGCTGGCCGGAATACAGTGGAACGCCGAAGTTAGACACGGATAAAGATTGTATCCCGGATGAATGGGAGACGGCGCATGGCCTCAATCCCGAAGATCCTACGGATGCCAAAGCGACGACACTCAGTGCGCCGTACCTCAATTTGGAGGTATATCTGAACGATATCGTCGCGCATCTATATTGATAGAAAAATACAAAACGTCAAAAAATCTACATTTTTCAGCAAATAGTAGTTGCTAATATAAAAAAAATGTAGTACTTTTGCAGCGGATTTGTAAAAGATTTTTACAATTAACTCAAATATTAACTTTTAAAACTCAACATTTATGAAGAAATTTTTCCTCTTTGCTGCTGCAGTTGTTGCAGCTCTGACTGTTAACGCAGCTTCTTTCGTAGGTTTTGATGGCCGTACCGGAGATCTTGGTGCACAGATCCAGGGCGGTTTGCTGACGGACCAAGTAAATGTTACTCTCGCTGAGACGTCGACCGGTAAGTTCTCGATCCGTAATACCGAGGGTGGCGACATGTCGTTCAAACTGGGCGGTGTTCTTTTCTTCGGCTCTGATCAACAGGCAGGTAAAGACATCTACAAAACCTACAACACCTACATTCAGCCGAACGGAGCAAGACGTTCTGTAACAATCCCAACCGCTGCCGGTGAGAAGGTGCTGATTGGTGTTCAAGATGGTATCAAGTTTGCTGTCGAAGGCGTAGAAGAGGCTGTTGACGGACAAGTTGAATTCGCAGGCTGGGGTGATGACAAGGACGTATTGAATACGTTGACCGCAACCGGTTCACAGATCGTTCTTTGGTCTGACGACCGTGCTGAGAGCCCGAGCGCAAAGAAATTCAAACTTGGTGTTATTCTTCCTGCAGGTGGCCAAGGTGTAGAGAACGTATTCGAGGCAGAGAAGGCCGTTAAGTTCCTCCACAATGGTCAGGTAGTTGTTAAGAAGGGTGACCGCTTCTTCAATCTCCTCGGTGCTGAGATCGCTCTCTAATCTGTTAGCACTTACACAAAAACAGGCCCGCAATCGCGAGCCTGTTTTTTGTTGCACATTGCCGTCTTACTCCAGCGGTTTACCGTTCCATTTGAGGTTTTTGCTATGCTTGATGGTGTGCTCCTTTGCAGGTGTCATCGAGCAGTTCTGGAACGTGATTTTCTCTGCGTAATCAATAGTCATACCTTCGCGAGTGCCGTACCATGTGACACCGTCGAAAAGGATGTCGTGAACCGGCAGGCCCTTCAGACCGGTGATATCTACAGCCTTGCGGGAATTGACGCAGGTGATATTATGGAAGGTGAAATTGCTCCACTCGGGGAAGAATTTGCTCTTATCGTCGGTGTCGGTAGCACCACGACCTCCGGCTGCGCGATCAGCATAACCTGACTCGAAATAGAAATCGGCCTCGCGGATATTCTTCATCACGATATTGATGCAATAGATATCTTCACACCAACCGCCACGACCGGGAGCCGATTTGAAACGGCAACCGATATCCGTACCATCGAACATACAATCCTTTACGATGATGCGTTGCATACCGCCACTGTACTGTGAACCGATGACGAAGCCGCCATGCGCACGATAGACCGTATCGTTGCAAATCAGGAAATCACGCTGTGGACCGGCGTTTACACCATCCTGGCCCGTACCGCCTTTCATACACAAACCGTCGTCTCCGCAGTTAACATGACATCCGGCAATCAGCGCCACTTGCACATTACTCGGATCAATCGCGTCACCGTTCTGCGCCCACCACGGACAATCAACCGTTACATTCTCTATAATAAGGTTTTGAATACGAGTGGGAACCAGATGCAGTTTAGGCGCATTGCTAATCGTCACACCTTCAATGACCACATTCTTTGAGTCGGTGATGTTCACCAAGGTCGGACGCATTCCCTCCTGTGCCTCCGGTGTGGCGGCTATATTAGGGATGCCTAACTCCGGTTTAAGATTGAATGGGAACCATGTGTGATAACCTTCGTTGCCGTCGGGTTTAAGTGTACCGCCTAACGCAATCGCTTGCTCCCATACTTCAGGCAACTTACCATCACGAACCACTTTCTTCTGCTTAATCGGACGCCAGATAAATCCCTGACCGTCAATCACTCCCTTACCCGTGATACCGATATTCTCGCATTTGGCGGCATGGATGAGAGCCTCGCATTTCTTGCTTCCGTCACGGGGATTGTCTTTCTGTACATACAACTCCTTATTCTCGCTACCCAAGATTGTAGCGCCTTTGCTCAGGTGGAGATCAATATTACTGCGCAGTTTTATCGGACCGGTTTTCCATACACCGCGCGGCACGATGACGTGTCCGCCGCCTTTGGAACTCAGTTCTTTGATTGCTGCCTCAAAGGCTTCCGTACAATCGGTTTTGCCGTCCGGCACAGCACCAAACTGAGCGATATTCACTGCTGTAGCAGGGAACTTCACTTCCTGCACGTGCTCAATCTCAATCGGCAGATCAACATAGTACTTGTCGTACTTGCTTTGTGCGCTGAGGCTCAGCGCCGCGCCCAGCATCAGGGCGGAGAGTAGAATTTTTTTCATGATAGGTGTTATTTTTGTTGTTTTCTAGTCTATCTAATCTTACTAGTCTCACTAGTCTATATAGGTGCAATAATTATGCCAATCCGGCGATCTTAAGCGCTGCGTTGATGCCGTCGAGGGCGGAACTGGTGATGCCGCCGGCATATCCTGCTCCTTCGCCGCAGGGGTAGAGCAGGGGAGTGCTCACCGATTGTAATGTCTCCGGATCTCTCGGGATACGCACCGCACTGCTGCTGCGACTCTCCACGCCTACTATCACCGCCTCGTTTGTCAAGAAGCCCGGATACTTGCGATCAAAGTCCCGAAAACCCTGCTGCAACCGCGGACCGATATGCGCCGGCAACCACTGGTCTAACCGACTCGCCACAAGACCGGGCAAATAACTGCATGCCGGCAGGTCTTTCGATGCTTTACCTTCTACGAAATCCCGCATCCGCTGTGCAGGTGCCTGTGCCTGCGGACCACCATGCTCAAACGCCAAGCGTTCTAATGTCTCCTGATATTTCAGCCCCCGTAGCGGATCATCACCTGGGATATCCTCCGGATTGATCTGCACCACCATGCCGCTATTCGCGTACGGCGAGTTGCGGTGCGAAGCCGACATGCCGTTCACTACGCAACTGCCCGCTTCACTTCCCGCCGGAACAATATGTCCGCCGGGACACATACAGAACGAATACACCCCGCGTCCATTGACTTGCGTCACGAGACTGTAGGAGGCGTTACCGACATAGTCCACATTCGTGGAATGATACATCAGTTTATTGATCAGCGCCTGCGGATGTTCCGCGCGAACGCCCATCGCAAAACCCTTCGTCTCCAGCGCTACGCTTTCGGCAGCCAACATCCGATAGGTGTCGTGCGCCGAATGACCAATGGCGAGGATGATGGGAGTATGGTGTACGGTATATGGTGTAAAGGAATCTATTTTCGTTTCAAAATGTATCTCCCCGCCGTGCTCCAGAATACATTCGCGCATCCGCTTGATGATGCCCGGCAGTTTGTCGCTACCGATATGCGCGTGCGCTTCATAGAGCACCGTGTCGGGCGCACCGAAATAATGGAACAACTCCATCACCCGCTGCATGTTGCCGCGCTTTTTGGAGCGCGAGAAGAGTTTTCCGTCCGAGAACGTTCCCGCCCCGCCTTCGCCGAAGCAGTAATTCGATTCGGGGTTCAGGCCTTCATTTCGGTTCAAGAGCGCGATATCACGTTTCCGCTCGCTCACCTCCTTGCCGCGTTCGTAGATAATCGGTTTAATCCCGTGCTCCAGCAGCGCCAGCGCCGCAAAGAGTCCGGCAGGACCTGCACCGATGATGATCACCGAGCGCTTAGCTTTATGGACATCCAGAAAGACCGGCGGTGCATACAGCGGTATCGGTGCATCTTTGGCGATGGGCCGTCCTTGCTCGTCCGTCAAAATAGTAAGATGCACGCGCAACTCTCGCTGCCGTGCATCTACTGAACGTTTCACCACCCGCCATTGCTGCTCCGCTTCGTGCGCCTCACGCGGGGAAAATATGTATTGGCTTTCCGCCATTAGCCTTTCGCCAACTTGGCCAGTACGACTTCCAGACCCAGTTCTTTCACTTTCTCCGTCACCTTAGCTTCCAGTTCGTCGCAGAGGTCGGGGTTGTCAGCCAGCACTGCCTTCACATTGTCGCGTCCTTGACCCAGTTTGGTATCGCCGTAACTGAAGAACGAACCGCTCTTCTTGATGATCTCGGTAGCTACTGCAAAATCCAGAATCTCGCCTACGCGGGAGATACCTTCGTTGAACATCAGGTCAAACTCTGCTTTCTTGAACGGAGGCGCCACTTTGTTCTTCACCACCTTCACGCGCACTTGGTTTCCCTTGATCTGCTCGCCGTCCTTGATTTGACCCGTACGACGGATGTCGAGACGAACGGAAGCGTAGAACTTCAACGCGTTACCGCCGGTGGTCGTTTCAGGGTTACCGAACATCACGCCGATCTTCTCGCGCAACTGGTTGATGAAGATGACGGTAGTGCCGGTCTTGTTTACTGATGCTGTCATCTTACGCAACGCCTGACTCATCAGACGCGCCTGCAGACCCACTTTATTATCACCCATATCACCGGCGATCTCTGCCTTCGGCGTCAGTGCTGCCACAGAGTCGATGACGATGAGGTCCACTGCTGCAGAACGAATCAACTCGTCCGCGATATCGAGCGCTTGCTCACCGCTATCCGGCTGCGCAATAAGCAGATCGTTGATGTTCACACCCAGTTTCTCTGCATAGAAGCGGTCAAAAGCATGCTCCGCATCGATGATGGCAGCAATGCCGCCCTGCTTCTGCACCTCCGCCATCGCGTGAATAGCCAAGGTGGTTTTACCGGACGATTCCGGACCGTAGATCTCGATGATACGTCCCTTCGGATAACCGCCTACACCTAACGCGAGGTTCAAACCGATACTGCCGGTAGGAATCACGGCTACGTTCTCGATATTCTCGTCGCCTAACTTCATGATAGCGCCCTTGCCGAAGTTCTTATCGATCTTCGCCATCGCTGCCTGCAGTGCTTTCAGCTTCTCTGCAGAGGGTTGTTTGTTTTCTGCCATAATATTATAAATTCTGATTATTCTGATTACTCCGAACCTTTGCGGCTGCAAAGGTAATAAAAAAAAAGCACATACGCAAGTATGTGCTCACTTTTTGTGAAAAAATCTACAATATTGTGCGAGCCCACACCGCTCGCATTGCGGTTTGCGGGCTTGGCAGACGTATCGGCCGTGAAGCAATAACCAGTGGTGCGCCTTGGGAATGACATCCGCGGGAATATACTTGACCAGCGCTTTCTCTGTCTGCAGCGGGTTCTTGCTGTTGGTCGTCAAACCCAGCCGTTCGCTGACGCGGAAGATATGCGTATCGACCGCCATCGTCGGGTGGTTCCAGATCACCGCGCACACCACATTCGCGGTCTTACGACCGACACCTTGCAGCGTCTGCAGATCCTCGATGTTATCAGGCACAACGCCGTCATACACGTCTACCAGTCGCTTCGCCATCGCTACCAAGTGCTCCGCCTTGGAACGCGGATAACTGACGGACTTCACGTATTCGAAGACCTCGTCGCTCGTCGCCTGGGCGAGTGCTTCCGGAGTAGGAAATGCTTCAAAGAGCGCCGGCGTCACCATGTTGACGCGTTTGTCGGTGCATTGCGCCGAGAGCATCACGGCGACGAGGCACTGGAACGGGTTGAGAAAAACCAACTCACTCTCCGCTACCGGCATATTGGTCTCAAACCATCCGAGGATATGTTCAAAGCGTTGCTTGGTGGTCATAACAATTTAACGTCACGATATGCGCGACTTAAGAACGTAAGTACTTGTGTCGCGCGCTGCTGCACATCAGCCGTCTCGGGCGTGATCTCCTTCTTCTGCAGGCGCAACATCATAATCTGGTAGAGCAGTACGAAGCAAGCTTCGATATCACTCATCGTCGGACGATCGGTCTTGGCTTTCAGCAGGTTGAGCGCAGGGCGTAGACGAATCATCGCTGCGCGGTACATGGCATCTTCATCGAGCAGCTGCGCGTGTAGTTCTTCCACTTCGCTTAGCGCATTGGTCGCCAGCGCCAGATGACCGCCCTCGAGAATGCCTTCACGGTGCATCATCTCGTTCAGTTCATGCAGTTCCGGCGTAGCGTCCGCGTTCTGCGGAAACGCGCGCAGGTAGTCCTCCATCTGCCAAAGATAGAGAATATATTCGGCGATATTATCCCTTTTTCCTTTCATTTTTCACTTTTCAATTTTCATCTTCGTCATCAAAATCTATCTCGTCCAGGTAGTTGTCACTCATAAAGACCTCTATCTCGCGGCGGTCCTTCTTCGTCGGTCGGCCCGTACCTCTGTCGCGTCCGCCATTGCCTGCCATGCGCGCCAGTTCGAGAATCTCCAGTTGCTGAGGACTCGTCTCGTCCCGCATGTATTCGGGCACAAGTTTGGCGCCCAAGCGGTTCTCCGTCAACTGCAGCACGCGATAGGTGTACGTCACCGGTCCTTTACGCACATTAAACACGTCGCCCGCCTTGAATGTCCGGCTGGGTTTGAGTTGCACGCCATTCATTGAGATACGGCCGTTCTTGCAAGCGTCCGCAGCAATCGATCGGGTCTTGTAGATCCGCATCGCCCAAAGATATTTGTCTACCCGTACTTCTGCCATCAATCATCAATTATCAATCATCAATTATTTCCCATTATATTGATTCATCGTGCGGTCGATGCCTTGGAGGCAGAAACTCAGAATGATCTCCGTCGTCACTTTCAGTCGCTCGTCTAACGCCTTCTTCTCCTCTTCGGTCCACTCGCCCAGCACGAAGTTGATTTGCGTGCCGCGCGTGTACTCGTTGCCGATACCGAAACGCACACGGGCGTAGTTCTCTGTGCCCAGCACCGATTGGATGTTGCCCAAACCGTTATGACCGCCGTTGGAACCTTGCTTGCGAATACGGATGGTCCCGAAGGGCAGATTGAGGTCGTCCACCAGCACTAGCAGGTTCTCTACAGGGATTTTCTCCTGCTGCAACCAATACCTTACGGCATTGCCGCTGAGGTTCATATAGGTCGAAGGCTTCAGCAACACCAACTCGGCATTCTTCACGCGGCATCGTCCGACAAACCCGTAGCGCTTGTCCTCCCAGCTCACGTTCTTCGACGCCGCAAACGCATCGATCATCATAAAACCGATGTTATGCCGTGTGCCGGCGTACTCGTCGCCAATATTGCCTAAACCTACTATGAGAAACTTTGCCATATTCTTCTAAAATTAGGAGCGAAGCATCATAGATACTCCGCTCCTTTGTACTTTGTACTTCGTCCCTTGGTACTTAGGCTTAAGCTTGTTTGCTCTGGCGTGTTGCCTTCACCTCTGCTACGCAAGCGTCTGCAGGGTTAACGAACTTCAAGCCCTCTACCTTCACGTCCTCAACAGCGATCTTCTTACCCAGACCAAGCTCGGTAACGTCGATGTTGATACGATCGGGGAATGCGGTGTAGATACCCTGAACTTTCAGCTTGCGCATAGCCTGAACCAACTTACCACCGGCTTTAACACCCTCTGCGAGACCGTTCAACTGAACAGGGATCTCAACTACTACCGGCTTCTTCTCATCTACTGCGAGGAAGTCAATATGCAGGGTCTTGCCGTCGATCGGATGGAACTGAAGCTCCTTCACGATAGCTTTGGTCTTGGTGTCACCTACGGTCAGGTCAACAATCTGCGTGTCCGGGCTGTAAATCAACTTGCGAACGTCAGCAGCTGCTACCGTAAAGGTGCAACTCAAACCACAACCGTAAATGTTACAAGGAATCAATTCCTCTGCGCGGAAAGCCTTTGCGGCCTTCTTGCCGTACTCGCTACGCGGAGTACCTACCAATGCGAATTCTTTCATTTGAATAAATTTGTTTTTGTGTTACTTAATACCGAGTATTCCATCACACTCGCTCCGCTCTTGCGGAAAAAGGCTGTTTGCCTTATCGCCTAGTTCTTACTTCGACGATAAAGGCCGCTCGTCGCAGCCTTGTTGTCCACCGAGGAGTCGAACCTCGCTTCTCGGAACCAAAATCCGGTGTAATACCGATATACGAGTGGACAGTGCTTTTCAAAAGCGGGTGCAAAAGTACTACAATTTTTTGAATTGACCAAATAATTTTGCACTTTTTTTCAAAAAAGCGTTATTTTACTACAACAAGGTAGTAGTTTTTCTTTCCTTTTTGGAAGAGTAAGTACTTATTATTGAGCAAAGCCGCATCGGTGAGCGGAGTCGCCGGGTCGGTCAGTTTCTCCTTGTTCATCGAGAATCCGTTCGCCTGAATCATCTTGCGTGCCTCGCCCTTCGAAGGGAAGATCGCCGTCTTCTCTGCCAGCAGATCCAACGGACCAATACCGGCTTTCAACTCCTCCAGACTGATCTCATACGTCTCTACGCCGCTGAACACATCGAGGAACGTCTCTTCGTCCAGTGCACGCAGCGCGTCCGCAGTCGCGTTGCCAAATAAGATATTCGTCGCCTCCACCGCCTTATTATAGTCCTCTTCACTATGTACCATGCATGTCACCTCTTTCGCCAACCGTTTCTGCAGCACGCGCAGGTGCGGCGCCGCTTCGTGCTCCGCAATCAACGCCTCGATCTCTTCGCGGCTCAAGCTCGTGAAGATCTTGATATAGCGCTTCGCATCGTCGTCACTCACGTTCATCCAGAACTGGAAGAACTTATACGGACTCGTATACTTGCGGCTCAACCATACGTTGCCGCTCTCCGTCTTGCCGAACTTACCGCCGTCCGCTTTCGTGATCAGCGGGCAGGTGAGCGCATACGCTTCGTTGCCCGTGATCTTCTTGATCAACTCCGTACCCGTAGTGATGTTGCCCCATTGGTCCGAACCGCCCATCTGTAACTTGCAGTTCTTGTGCTCGTTCAGATAGACGAAGTCGTATCCTTGCAGCAACTGATACGTGAACTCCGTGAACGACATACCCTGACTGAACTCGCCGTTGAAGCGCTTCTTCACGCTGTCTTTCGCCATCATGTAGTTGACCGTGATCAGCTTACCGATGTTACGCGCGAAGTCGAGGAACGTGTAGTCCTTCATCCAATCGTAGTTGTTCACCAACTCCGCCGCATTCGGCTCGTCCGAGTTGAAATCCAGGAAGTGCTCCAGCTGCTCGCGGATACACTCCACGTTATGACGCAGCGTCTCTTCCGTCAGCAGATTACGCTCCGCCGATTTGCCGCTCGGGTCACCGATCATACCCGTCGCACCGCCTACCAACGCGATAGGCTTATGACCGCAGGCCTGCAGGTGACGCAGCATCATGATGCCGCACAGGTGACCGATATGCAGACTGTCCGCCGTCGGGTCGATACCTACGTACGCCGTCGTCACTTCCTTCATTAACTGCTCCTCCGTACCCGGCATCATGTCCTGTAACATACCTCGCCAACGGAGCTCTTCTACAAAATTCTTCGTGATCATCTATCTAAACTTTCAAATTAGCGTGCAAAAGTACTGCTTTTTTTTGACATACGCAAATAAAAACGCAAAAATCTTAGAACGGGTAGCCGATGCCGAAGTTCACGCGGATGGCATCAAGCGCGGAGGGAATGTTGAAGTAGGTGTTGATCGGCTGTGTGGGGTCGGGTTTGCCGTCCTTGTCATAACGGAAGGTTTGGTATGGCGCGTGGATACCAACGCCGATGTCGAGTCGGACAACGAGTCCGTCTATGTCAAGACGCAGGCCGGCGCCGGTACCGAGAGCAATCTGTTTGGCAAACTCGGGGCTACTGAGGATGCCGTCATACAAAGGCTGGTTGGCGTGCAGATAGGAGAGGTACTCTTCATGACCGATTGCCTTGAAGATGTCGTTGAACGAGTACCAGTTCCATACGTTACCGGCGTCCACGAAAGCGGCTCCGAAGAGTTTCCATACAATCGGGAAGCGGAACTCGAAATTCGCCTCCAGTTTGATGTCTCCGGCGTGGAAGAAACTCTGGTTGTATTTGGAGGAATAGAAGTTTCCGGGTCCGTATGCATATGGCGAAGCGGCACGCAGACTAAGCGGTCCTCCTGTATGGAAGGCTTCGGAGAGGGGTGCGAAAAGGGAGTTGCCAAGCGGGATATTCGCGCCGGCAAACAGGCGCGTAGCGATACAAATCTTATCCGTGAAATTGAATTTGTTGCGCAGTTCGAACGTGAGTTTGACGAACTGATTGAACGTGATATTGCCTAAGGGCTTGTCTTTGTCGTTCCATTTATATCCGAAGAGGCAATAGAGGGAGTTAATGAGGTTTCCGGACTCTTTGATGCCGAGGTCAAGGAAACTGTTCACGGCGTGCTTGGAGCGATAGTCATCATAGATGAAATGGTAGCTGATAGACGGCACAAACTCATCTCCTGCAATGACTTGAATCAGTTCCGGGTATTCGGCCGCTTTGCCCATCAGACTGTCTGTCTCCGCTTTCATCTTCACTACCGAGAGCGAGAACGGCGTGAAAGCATGCGTGATATACGGGCTGTTGGCTGAGCGAATAAAATAGGAGAACGATCCGGAGAGTTTATGTACGCCGTACCCGCCGGCGATGTTCTCATACTGATAGCCGAGCATATACCGCGTGTCGCCCTCCGGGATATTGTCACCTGTCCAATGCAGGTATGGAAAGACGAGCGAAGCGTTGAGACCGAGTTTGTAGGTGTCGGTCTTTCTCGGATCGCCCGGATGTCTGTTACGCAATGCCCAGTAATACGCGCCGTTGCCCTTGAGTGTAAAACTCTCGCCCTTGCCGAGCACGTTCTTGATGGTTGATTTGAGCGTCAGATCCGGACCAATACTGTTGTTCGAACGGTAGGCTACGCCGGCATCGGCGGAGAGACTGTATGTGCGGAAGATGCTGTCACCACGGAATAGTTCTCTCCTGCGCCAATCTTTGATGGCCCGCACGGCGAGACCGGACTTATAGAGTTCGCCTTCCAGCACGTTGTTATAGTCGCGTTGCGAGAAGAGACGCAGCGAGACACCTCCGTCTTTGGTTAACCTATAGTCGGCAGAGAAATTGGTGAACATACCCTTGCTGTCGTTGATCTCAGGGTTGTCCGTAAGGGTAGAACCCAACGTGATACGCAGCTTGTCTTTGAAGAACGACTTGCTGATGGATATATTCATGTCGTTGGTCTTGCCGGAAGCGTGCTCTGTCTGACCGCTACTGAAGTCAATGTCCACCACTTTGCCGAGTTTGGAATTGGCCATCGCCGCATTGATACGGCTGTTGATGATAGACGAGAGCGCATACCCGTCGCGTTGCGCCGCTACGTTGCTCTCACCTACATACATGCCTGTCGCTAACAAGGTGGCTGCCAGTCCCTCGCGCGTGCCCTCGTCGAGCGAAGCCAACTCGCGCGTGATAGCCTCATCGTTCGGAGCTTCGAGGAAGAAACTGATGCTATGCAGACCAATCGAATCAATCTCTCCGTTCACTCGCACGCCGGTGATGAAGTCCACGCGTCGTGTCTCTTCCCCTTCTGACTCAACATCTGCTTTCACTTTCTGCGAAGCAGAGACATGGAGTTGTGTATGGCCTACGGGTCCGTGGAAGGCGATATGACTGCCGGAATCCACATGGAACGGCATGATAGGGTATGCCTTGGGTGAGTAACGTACAAAGCCGTCATCTACGTTGATGCGTCCGCTGAGGGAGAGCGGGTCGGCTTCAGCCATGTGGTAATGAATCCCGGCTGTGCCGTACGGCTTGACCTGCGCAAGGTTTTTCTTATCAATCGGGTAGGTGATATCCGTTACTGGCAACAGCGTCACATCCACATCCGCCACAATACTGTCCAACGGACCGAAGACCCGACCGCGGATGTCGGTTGCCAACTCGCCATAGACGGGGAGAGGTCCGCCTTGAGGTAACTTCACCGGTGCAAAACTATCAGCAGCGAGCGTGATATTCAAGCGCATCTTATCAAGGTCGAGCCCGCCGGATAGCGCGACAAACGTGCTATCCGCTCCATAGATCGGCAGACCGTTCAGATCCACATGATTATGAATCATCGTGATCGGCGTCTCGCCGAGACGGACCCCCACTTGGTAAGGCTTGTATTCCGCCGCTATGCCGCGCGGTTGTACCTCGGCGGAGATATCCGGCTTATGCGGCAGGCCGTCCACCGAAGCGTTTGCTCGTACAGCTCCGCGAAGCTCTATGTCCGTGAGCGTCACGAAACTATTAATGAGAGCCAGCGGAATGTCCTCTGTATGAACGTCCGCGCGCAGCGCATTCGCAACCGTCTCCGAAGGAGACAGACGCAAGTCTATCGTATGGTCGCCCAAGGCTATATCCTCGTAGTACAGACTGTCAAGCGTCAGTTTTCCGTCGCCGTGCAGGCTGTTTCCCTTACGCATGATGTCCATACGGACTGCTGCGTCGGTGCACAGCCCTTCGAAATTCATCGCGCCGTCCGTGAGGCGTGTATCCGCTGCGAGCATCGCATTCGTATGTCCTTCCGTCATACGAATCTCCATCGAACTCTTTACCGGCGGCAGGTAGAGCCGGGGAAGGGCGAATGTGACAGGCGAAAGGACGACAGTCGTTCGGAGAGAATCGGAACGAAGCGAGACGGCTAATTGATCAAAATCCAAACCTGCACTGTCGATAATCGCTTGTATCGCACTTCCTTCGCGCAGCGTGACATTGGCTTTGATGGCAGGTATCTTTCGGCGAATAGTATCCAGTACCGTCAGGTCTTCCAACGAAGTGAGTGCATGCAGCACGGTGGAGTCACCGGCCGTTTCTACAAGCGGCTGTATGCGGTCGATGAGTGCGAAAAGCGGCATGGGAGATTGTATGTCCGCGTTGAAACCCGGCATCGTGAGTGCAAGCGAAGTAACACTGTCCGTAGCGCCCTTAAACGAGGTATGGGAGAAATTGTACGGCCCGTAGATTGCTTCATCAAAGTATGCCTGTACGCGCGAAACCATAGGGCGTTTGGGGTTGATACCTTGACCATGAGCCTCTATGTCACCGGCGAGAACAATCCGCGTGGAGTCCTGCAAGAAAGGCGCGAGGTTGATATGCTCGATATGCACCGAAGCGTCATAGGCTTCGTCGTCGATATCATAGGACGCATGTAGGTTCGCTTTGCTGCCTTGGTACTCCGCGTCGCCGGTTACCTCTATGCGCATAGTCCCGAGATTCATCTCTGTGGCATAGAGGTCAGCTGCCGCGCCTATCTCGGTCGAACGGATATGCAAGCCGTCAGAAGTAATCAGGTTGTTATGTAGTTGCACGTTGGCATTGCCATAGATCGTGTCGGCAGGTATCCGGAGTTGGTTGAGTCCGAACACGAATCCGCCGACGTTCAGTCGTCGCGCGTCATAGATATTCGCTCCTACGTCCACCAAGGCTTCTGTGAACAGGTACTCAGTCCGAATGTCCAGGTTTAGCGGCGTCATCGCATAATGGATATTCCGTAACTCGCCGTCGGGTATGTCGAAGGCCAGCAGCAACGGCGTCGTATCCAATGCCGTGGTGTCCGGCGGGGTACCGCGCAGGTCGATGGCGACGTCGGTATCTGCGATACGCAGCCCGTGAAGCGGGTACTTGCCTTCAGCAATCATAATCTGCGGGCTGGATAACTCCAGGTGGCTCACGATGGCATCGATGCCGACGGTTGCTATCAGTGAATCCGAATGGAAAGTTGTTTGGTCGAGTTGTAAGTGCTCAACGATGATGGGAAGAGAGGTGAAATCTTGTATGCTGACTTCGGAGGTCTTTGCTATCGCTTTCAGGCGCAAGGCATGCACATATGCCAAGGTGTCCTGTCCGCGATGACCGACAAAGAGGCTGTCAATCTGTACCTCTATAGGCAAGTCCTCCTGCCCTTTGTAGGCGCGGTAAAGTACCATCGGTGAGTGATGGAAGGGAGATAGATAGATGTCGCCCAGGTCGATGTCCATGCCCGTTTTTTCTTGGGCAACAGCGATGCCTTTATGCAGAATCTTTGTGCGGATAGACGGCGTATAAATCGCCGTTGCTACCGCAATCAGCAGCAACAGCACGATACCCGACACTACGCCAAGTAGCGCAAGCGGGATCTTCCACCAAAGACTTTTTTTGCTCACTTAGAAACTCTTCTGAATACCGAATTTCAGACCATATAAGCCCGGCGTGAACTGGTTTGCAACCAGGTTGCTCAGTTTGCCCGAGAAGATGATTACATCGTTGGTGTATTCGTTATGATCTGTGTAGCAGTAGGCTGTACCGCTGTAACCCAGACTGAGGATAGAAAAGAACATCTGGAATGTACTCTTGCGGTTAAACTGATACGTAATGACCGGCGATAACTGAAATCCGTATGTGACAGCATGTCGTAACCCGTCAAAATCGGTGTGTGTCACGTTTCCTTCCGTCACGCGCGGGAAATCCATTCCGGTATAAAGGTGCGCCTCAAGCCATATGCCCAGCTTGTCGTTGAACAACGTCTTCAGCCGGTAACGAACATATGGTGCCACTTCCCAC
>JAFSQV010000073.1 GCA_017446455.1 Paludibacteraceae bacterium | reverse complement strand
TCCTTGAATCAAAATCTAATTCATCGCTAATTCCCGCGAGTTGCAATATTATTTTAGTCGCCCAATCAAATACACTCATGTCGAAAGAAATGACCATAGATCCAAGAGATGCCGAGCTATTGACATCATATACTTGCTGATCGGTTGTCGGATCGTATTTCTTACGTACCCATGTATTATCTGACATATCCGCCTCATCCATTAAAAACATTGCCCCCGAGTTTAACGAGCCAATTATCTTTATCGTATTACAAGCGATTATCACATTGGACACGTTAATACTAGTTGCACTAATTAACTCCGCTCCCGGATGATAGGTAGTAGGCGCCTCTACGTTTTGTATATAATATTGACTGATAGGAAACACCTTTTGTGAGTTATTAATCATGGCCGAAGCAAATGTTCCTCCCTTCCAGTCGTATATTTGGAATTGCTCATATACTTTTGAACCTCGACGCGCATCTATATCGCCACTTCCGGTTACAAAACCCCACGCATAAAGTTTCGCCCCACTATTCAAAGTTATCTTACTTCCGGTTTGCAGATCAATCTGACCATATGTACCTGTAGGTATACCGGCACCTGTAGCGCCCTGTGCTCCAGCAGCCTGCTTGCCTCCCAATTCGATTGTTCCATACACTTGAATATTAGCACCGGTTGAGAGGGTTAACTTACGATATGCACCGGTAGCTGCTGTCGTAACATTAGCACGCTCTAATGATGTCATCGGAGTTGTCTGAGACGCGTCTCTAGGGATCAATAATGTTACTCCACTCGGTATAGTATACTGTCCCGGATCAACAACAGCATCACTAATCAGTAATATTGTCTTCGATGAAGTTGTCTTAACCGCTTGCAAAGCAGCATCTAAAGTCGCAAATGTGCGTGCTCCGATAGCAAATGGTTGATCCGTAATATCTGCACAAACCTCTACCGTACCCGAACCGGTTATGTTGACCGTTTGAGTAGGCTTATATAATTCTCCTAAAGTTGTGATATTTCCCGATTCATCAATAGTATAATATCGGATAAATGTAGTTCCAGGGTTGGGCGTAGCACTCAATGTTATCATATCACCACTATAGGTTGTATAGGTAGAACCATTACCTACAGTAACAGTCCCATAACCATCAGGACCTGTAACCGTGTAGGAGCCGTTTGGCGTTGACTCATATTTTGCCTGCAACACCTCCGTATCAGCGGCAAAATTTGCTTTAATGCTTGCGCTTGTTCTTTGATCACTCAAATAAATTTTCCACGTTGAGGCCGGGGCCGTTACACTCACTTGTATCTGAGGAGAACTTGTAGTACCAGAAGTGATAGTACATTTATTCGCATTGGACCATCCCGTAAACTTATAGCCACGTGCCGTAGGAGCCGCTCCAAGCCAGAAATATTCAGTTGCGCCTGCCGAAGTTTTAACATCCAAATTAGGACCAGTAGTCACATACTGAGAATAATCAGCAAGATCCGATTGATTTCGTGCCAACTTAACTTTTCCTCCTGATCCATTGATAGTAACGGATAATTTTGAATAGTAGTCGCCCGCATATATTTGCGACATCTCTAAAAACAATAACAAGGTAGTGATTACACTTTTAACTAATACCTTTTTCATATTTTTTGATTTTTGATTTGTTTTCGATTTGATTTTAAGTTCGAGTCCCCCCTATAGCATTTTCTCGCCTGCGCGGATAGGCTGGCAGAAAGGGAATATAAAAATAACAATATGTAAACAATTTGCCTTTTCATTTGGCATTTTTAAAACAATCTGTTAGGCATTTGCTATTCTTCTTCTGTTTTTTAGCCATTATATACACTTTTTAGTGATATTTTGGAAACCGCCGCAAATGTAGAGGTTTTTCTCGACATACGCAAATATTTTTACAAAAAAATAGAAATTGCTAACTCTACTTAACAAAAAGCCGCACATACGCTTTCACGTACATGCGGTTTTTCGTTCGTTAATTCTTTAATCAGAAGACGTCCGTCTCTTTGCGCTTGGGCGCACCTCCGGGGCCGGGGAGGAGACTCGCCTCACCCGTCTTCTGCATCAATACGGTACTGACCGTCATCACTTCCACGAAGGGAACAATATATGCTTTCTTTATCATAAACATTTTCCTTTCACCTTTCAATTTTCACCTTTCACTTTACCAATTGGCCGTCCACACTATATACATTCTCACCACGGATGATATATACGGTATTATTGATAATCACCTTGCGAGTCTCGCCCTTGGCATCCACAACAGCTTCGTCGATGCCGGTAGCAATCTGCGGCGCCTTAGCGCTTACGCGCAGGCCGTACTCGCTCGTCGTGCCCTTCTCGAACGAGCCTACATAAGCGCCGTTGCTCAGGTTCCAGATTGCTTCGTCGTTACGCGTGAGGTAAACAGTGTAACCGCTATCGCTTGTTGATTGTGTGAGGTGTAAGGTGTATTCGCCGTTAACCGGAATCTGAATCGCCAACGGATAAGTAGCCTCGCCATCGCTCAGTGCCTGCGTGTTCACAGACAGTTTTGCGTCGTAGCGGCTCACCCATACCTGGGCACGACCGGAAGCGACACCGCCCTTCACAAGGTCTTGGCCTACCGTATAGCGATCCGTCTTCTCGTTCTCCGCTACCTGAACGAACAAGTTATCCGCTTCCGGCTGGTCTTCGCCCGCAATAGCCAGGCGATAAACCGCTTCGATACCCTTCGGCAGGTTCGCTGCGCGAAGGCGACGCGGAGCACTGGCGGGGACGATAGTCGCATTGTCCGATTTACTAACAACTACCGGATCATTATCCGTAGCCTGAACAAATACCGGCTTGCCTACCGAGAAACTCGACTGATCCAGTCGGATAGTCTGATATACCGGATTAGCACTGTTGCCGAAGTAGTCATCCAGACTACCGTTATTCAGCACCTGTGCGTAGTTGGCTTCACCTGCGCTCAACGATGCATAATAGGTTTTCGGGTTCGCGATACCGTTCCAGTTAGCGTCCTTATCATCTGCGGCCTCATATACACTCACGTTCACCGGATCCATATAGAGCACGTCTGCGCCGCTCTTCTTCACGAACCGAATCGTCACGAAGCCCGGATCGAAATACATCATATACAGACGGCCAGGATGCATCGTCTTATCGCCATCATGCTGTACATATTTCCAGCAGGACGGTTTGTTACCCACCGAAGCACGCTCCGAACCACTATAGTAGATTAAGTCAAAGTCCACGCCAATACGCAAGGTACGTCCGTTGTCCTTCAGAATAATACCCGTCTCTGCATTTACCTCCCAAGGCACTGCGATTGCATACCATGTACGGTTGGCTGTTCCGGCATTGCCATTCGGCGTCCAGTCGAAGTACGCATTGCCAGTAACGTTGATATTGCTATTAGCCGGTGCGTCCAACTGACCGGACACATTGCTCGTTGCCTCGAGAATAAGGTTGGTAGTTGTCAAAGTAGCTTCGGCTGCCACATTCAATTTACCGGTAGTCTCTACGATAGTCGTTGTTACCGTCATGTCTTCGGTAATCTCAACCGGCTCTTCGCTATCGTCTGCGTCGATACCAATGATTCCGTACTGCGCCGTATAGGTGGCATTGACCGTAACGGGCACCAACGAAGCATCCCATCCGGTGAAACCAAACACGCGACCGTCTTCATTCGGCTTCGTCGGAGTCTCGCCTTCGTACTCCGGCAGATAGCCATCTTCCGAAGCGCCGGTTTGCAAGGTAGCGCCATTATAGTTCTTGAACGTAATGGTATGCGCATTCGTCACTTTATAGTTGTACCCTTCTGCTTTCTGAGGCTCATTATCGCGTACTTTACATACGCCCTTGCCGCTGACACATTTCGCACTCGTGTTTGCCGGACTGAGGGAGTAGTAACCACCGGACAAGACCGTCTTGGAGCCGCTACTGAAGATCTTGACGATATTGGCACCAGTCGCGGATAATTTACCGCCGCTGATTTCCGCTACCTCGCTGTAGTCATAGACCGCATAGGCGCTGGATTTATCGCTGGTAGCCGTCAGCACGCCATCATTCACATACGCTTTACCCCAATAGATACGGAACGCACATGCATATTGGTATGATTCGCCGCCGATCTTCTTACATTCGATCGTACCGCCATTCATCGTAAACCGTGTCCCGTCTTTCCGTAGATCGATCACATAACAGCTCGTACTTCCGGTTTGCTCATAATAGAGTTTACCGCCGCCACGCGAATCTTCCAGAATCAGCGACCCCTCCAGATAGATCAACTGCGGATTGCTGGTAGTGGTATTCGTATAAGATATCGTATAGCCGTTCAAGTCCAAGGTAAAGCTACCGGTAATCTTGCTGTTATTATAACCGGATATATTACCGAGCAACTTCAACGTACTACCGCTGGAGGCATTGGCGGCCTCCAACGCACTCGGCCACGAGTCGTAATAAGAGGTCTCGTCTGCAGAGGTGGTCACGGACGCAATAAAGTAGGATTCTTCATACTGCGCAGTATATATATCCGCTTGGGTCACAGACGGCAGCGTTTCGCCGGCAGCATACTCATCGCCATTCGTATTCTTCCATCCGATGAAGGTGTACATCTTTCCGTGCTCCATATCCATCGGTTTGGTAGGCGTAGCGTCATACGCAGGCGTAACGCCATAGTTGAGCGACTCGGACTGAAGCGTCGTGCCGTCCCAATCTTTGAACGTTACCGTATAGCGATTCAGCGTCTGCGTATATTGCGCGTAATACGTCGCATCGCCGGTGACGGTGCTCAAGGTCGGATACCAACTGTTGAACACATAGGAGTACTGTACATCAGCGGCAATCGGAGTTGGCGTCGTCGGTTGCGGCATGTGGCCATACGCTACCTGCAGCACTTCGGCCGCATCGCCGTTCTCGGGTTCAAACGTGATGGTGAACGTACGCGGCGTACCCGTTTCGCTGAACTGCGCCGTATAGGTCGCAGCAGCGGTTACGGATGCGATCTCCGTATCCCAACCCAAGAACTCGTAGGTATAGTTATTATCTTCCTTAGCCGGCGTTACCGGACATTCCGGCACGGTACCATACTCTACCTGCAACACTTCAGAAGCGCCGTTTCCGTCCACGTTCGCAAACGTGATGGCGTATTTCCGCTTCTCGGCTTTAAAGAGTGCCCAATAGGTAGCCGCCTTGGTCACCGGAGGTAATTGTGCCAATTTGGTACCACCGTTCGTCGTCGACCAGCCGTCGAAGGTATAGGTATATTCCGCGGTGGATGCTTTAGTAGGCGTAGCCGCCACGTCGCTCGGGCAGTAGAACGGCGTAGTACCCACACCGAAATAACCGATCCAGCGGTTACTGCTACCGGTTGTCGTTCCTTTTCCTTTCACATTGCGGAAGGTGATCGCATACAGCTCCGTGATATATTCATACTGCGCGGTATAGGTCTCTTTGGCGTTCACTACCGGCAGTTCGGCATCTCTGGCGAAGAACGTACCGCTGCTATTCTTCCATCCGGTGAAGTTATAATAGCCATCCACGTCGCGTAAGCGGGCAGGCGTCAAACCACTATAGACAGGATGCTCACCGGCAGTGACAAATATCTTCTGCAGTTGCTTTCCGTCGTAGTTGGCGAAGATGACGGCATAGCGCGGCGTGGTGGTATATTGCGCCGTATAGGTCGTATTACCGCCGATAGCCGGTGTCTCGCCAGTCGCATACGTGTTACCATCCAAGCTGCTCAACCATCCGCTGAACGCATAGACATAGTTGTCATCCGTCTCTTTAGCCGGCTGTTCGCCGTTATACTCGGTGGGCGTACCGTATTGCTGGTTCTTGTCCTCTTCCAGCGTTGTCTCGCCATCCACCCAGGTGATCGTATAGCGGTTCTTGACATTGGTCCAGAACGCCGTATAGGTAGCCGCACCGGTCACAGGTGCCAGTTCGGGCTCCCAGTGGTTGAAGGTATAGGTGTATTCAGCCGTGGCATCCTTCGTCGGCGTATATTCCGGCACACTGCCGTAGAACACCTCCACAGGCACGTCTGCGCCGTTCTTGGCATCCTTGAGCGTGATGGTATATTTCTTCGTGATCGCATCAAATACCGGCAGATAGTACGTGCCGTTCTCCGTCACCGTCTCATAGTCCGTAGCCGTGTAGGCATGTACCGGACCGTCTTCGCCATACTTCCATCCCCGGAACTGATACGTAGCCGCAGCGTCTTCCGCCTTAGACGGGTTGGAGACAATCGTGACATCCGGTTGAGCACCGTAGTTAACGGTCAGCACTTTCTTCTTATCCGCATCTTCGCTCTTCGGATCCGTGAAATAGAACGTCACGGTACGCTTCACCTCTTGCCACAAATCGGTTTGCGGATTGTGCTCGTAATAGGTGTCGTTCGTAGCGCAGTGATATACGCCCGGCGTCTCAGTTGCTGTCACTTCCCACCATACACAACCGGCCTCTATGAATTGCAGGATAAAGAGGCGGTCGCCTGTCACGGAATGGAACAGATAGTTCTCATCCTCGATAGGACTGGTTATCGCTACATAGCCCTGTGGCTTCGCATAATAAACAGGATTTTCCGGGTCGGTCTCGTCAGAAATTACACATCCGTCCACATCCTTCAGTCTCGTCCATTTGAAACCTTCGCCGTCGATATTGGCGTACGCATAGGTGTCCCCGTTGAGAGCCACATCCTTCGTGATCGTCATGTCTTCATCCGGACCCGTCTCACCGCCGTTACGCAGTTTGGCTGCGGTAACCGCGATTTCGCCCGTTCCGTCGTATTTCTGATAGAGATGACCCTCTGCTACCGCATCGGCGCTATACTCTATCGTACCGGCATTCTCGCTATCCGAATAGATAGCTGCTCCGCCTTCGGTGGTATATAACGCGCCATAGACCTCAATCTTACCCTTTACGTAGATAGCCGCATCTTTCATATCCGCTGCGGTTGTAGTACGCGGGCACACGCCGTTCGTCCATGACGGAGAATACATGATCGGCGTAGCTTTGGTCGTCCATTGACTCTTGTCATACAGATACAGACCCATGGCATCTCCGTTCACATCCTTGTCATTGATATGAAGCGTAGCGGTCTTATCTACAATCACCTCGCTTCCTGGGAGTAATACCACGCTCTGCGTAATGTTGAAGATACCGCTCAGCGCATGAATGGTCATGTTATTCGTGAACGGAAGCACATAGTCTTTCGAATCAAAACCATAGGAGCCCATCGAAACACTGATCGATCCCAGCGAAGCGGAACTGTTCGTTTCCCAAAGAACGCGGTCGGTAGTAGGATCATAGCTCTTACGTACCCAAGCCGACTCGTCTTCGGTATCCACCGTAAAGAACGCGTCGGACGGCGCTACCAACTGCACATTGTCCGCATTCACACTGGTCCAAGCCGTAGCATTGGAGGTGATACTCATGGAACCAATCAACTTACCGCCGTAGTAATATTTCGTCGGCGCCTCAATACTCTGGATATAGTACTGGTTCATGAGGAAGGCCTTGTACGTGGTCTTGTTCGCCGAAGTCGTCCAATCCGGAATAGCCGATGCGGCTTTCATATCATGGACTTGGAATATCTCTCGTACTTCCGCGCCGTTCTTCACGCGGATCTCACCCTGACCGGTGATATATCCCCAGGCGTTGATCTTAGCGCCGTTATTGAGCGTCACCGTACTTCCGTTCTCCAGATGAATACGTCCGTACGGACCTAAGACGTAGGAAATACGTCCCGTATTGGTGGTATATTCCTTGGCGCTGACCTCTATCGTACCATATACATCCAGATTGACGCCCTCCGCAAAGGTCAGGCAGCGGTTCTCCGTAATCAGATCCTGCTCCGGGAACTGACGCTCAGCCACCGTACCGATTGCTACGGTTCGCGATACGCGATCCGGTACCACCAGCGTCGCATTGGCCGGGAGCGAATAGTTACCCGCCGGCAGGGTATAAGGCTGCGTCATGATGATATTGTAGGTACCATCCGAGTGGTTACGGGCATAGTCGAAGGCCTCTTCCAAGGTCGGGAAACCTACGTTCTTCTCCGTGATATAGCAGATATTTTCGTACGGCAAATGGTCATTGACCGTATAGTAGTATTGCTCGGCATACTCCGGCGCATTCGGATCCACGCCGAAGATCTCATATCCCGTCGGCACGTAATAACGCAAACGTACGTTATCGCTGTAGAATCCGCCCTTCACCTGTACGTTCTCCGCCAACGCATCGGTATTGATCGGCGCGAGGATCTCTGACGATTTGGTAGAAGTACCCAACGCCCGGAACTTACCGCCCAGCACTTCACCTTGCGCCGTAGCCGAGAAATAAAGCGAGTAAGACTCATAGGTCTTCGAATGAGTGGTCACATCGTCTCCATCTACCGTAAAATGTGCGGCAGAATAAATACCGATTGCTTTCGTCGAAGCGATCGTAGTGGCGTTAATCGTATTGTTCTGCAGATTGAGCGTCGAAGATGCTGCTCCAAAAACACCGTATGATTTCGTTGCAGCACTGGTGTTATACGTACAGCCGGTACTGTTGATCGTACCCTTTCCCGTATAAGCGCCGTACGCATTTTGCGAGAACGTACCGTTGGTAGCCGACACATTGAAGGTGGCATTGCTCAAAGTAGCCGTCTGTCCGTCTGTCACAAACACACCATACACTTTACTGTCGGCGGCTTTGGTGGCCGTAGCCTGGTCGGCATATACGTTGTACGTACCGCCATCTACCGTCAGCGTTCCTGCTACCAAGTAGATACCGTAAGCCGTAGTGGTAAAGGCATCTACCGTTGCTTCGTTATTGTACAACTTGTGCGTTCCTTTCTTACCATAGAATCCGCATGCCGTAGAACTACTCAGCGTCTTTGCAATCAGCGTACATCCCGTAGCCGTTACGGTCGCATTCGTATTATAGATAGCGTACGCTCCGGAGGTAGCCGACTTCGCCTTGATGGTACAATTGGTCAGCGTTTGGGTCTTAGCAGCAGTTTCTATACCGTACACGGTTTTACCGCTACCGGTTGTCTCGGCGCTAAGCGTAGCATTCTTGATCGTTCCGGCAACTTTATTACGCGCGCCATAAACGCCAGTTCCGGCTGATACGGCATAGAACGTACCGCCATCCACGGACAACGTACCGTACTGGTGATGCAGACCATAGGCATAGCCGGTAGCCGTTCGCGCCGTATAGGTTCCGCCTTCAATCGTAGTCTTTTTCGTCGAGGTAATCGTAGCGACAGCCGTCGCATAGTCCGCCGGCGAAATTGCGGTGACATTGCTGTTAACCACACGTACCGTACCTAAGTTATAAATACCGAACGCTTGTAACGATGCCGTACCGGTAACGGATGTCGTCGTATATTGCGCCGTAATGTTGGTCTGCTGTTGGATAGTCACCACTCCGGACGCTGCGATATATACGCCATACACGTTCGGCGTGGCCGCCGTAGCCGTAATGGTACATCCGTTGAGCGTCAACGTACCGGCTTTTGAATACACACCGTATGCATTGTTTTTAGCTGAAATAGAAGTCATCGTCACGTAGTCCACCACTGCTGTACCGGATAAGATATACAACGGCGCTGCCCAGTTATCGGTAGCGGTAGCCTTCAACGAAATACCCTCACCCATATTGAGTTTTCCGCCGGAATACACAGCCTCTACATACAGGTTGGCCGTTGCCTCAATCTTACCGACATTCAAGGTGGCATTACCGGTCGTAGTAGCGATAAACACACCACGGGCATAGCGGTCGGATGTGACGTTAATCGAACCGCCCTGCATCACCACGTTACCCGCTCCGGACACATAGATACCAAAGGCTTTGGCATCCTCATTCGATGCAAACTCGGCATTATTGGCCGCCGTCAGTTTGCCGCAGTTGTAGAGCAACTTATTGGCGCCGGTCACCTCGATAGCCGCTATCGTGTCGTTCACGCTGCGCGTCAACTGAATCGCACCGCCTTTCATGAAACTGTTATCAGTAATAGTCAGTTTGGCATCCGTGCCTGCAACGCTGATAATCCGGTCGGCTTCCGTAGAAGACAACACTTGGTTATTCAGGTCCAGGGTCATCGTGGCCGTGACTACCAGCGGTTCCGTTACCGCTACCGGTTGGAGCAAGGTCAAGGTGGCTTTTGTGTTCGCATTGGCGATCGCCAACATATCGGTCAAATCGCCCTCTTGCGTCGTGATACCGTCTCCGGAAACGCGGGCCTGGTTAGCAGCATTCTGTTGCGCAATCGCGCGCACGGTAGCAGAAGTCACATCGCCGTAAACGGGCGTTACCTGAATCTTCACGCTGCTGCCTTCGTCCCACTTGCCATTCGCATTGTAAGTGAACGGAACCGTCAGTTCCTTATTCGTAGCATCATACGTATATTCGCCCAAGGTGAATGTACCTGAACCGGTGGCGTCGACTAACGTTACCGTGAAGTCCGCCGTTGCCCAATCGGACGCGATATAGTCCATCGGGAATACCACCGACTCGTTCACATTCGCGCTATTATCGGTCGTGCGAATCAGTTTGTCTTCCGGCACTACCGGCTTCGCCCACTTGAACAGCGCGGTGACATTGGCCGACTTGGTGATAGGATAGATGTATGGATTCTCCGTGGACTTCTCTACACCATCCTCATACCATCCGACGAAGTTGGCCGCTTCCGTCGAAAGCGTTACCACATCCGTAGCGTACGACAGGTCTTCCTGACTGCCGTCCGGAATACCGTACGGCCGCTTGTCGCCCGAACCCGGAGCCAATACCAGTTGCTCGGTAGAGGTGTCGAATTTCTTATTGCTATTGATCGTTACATAGCTGTAATCCACCGTGTAACTACCGCCGGCAGGCTCTTTATACACCACATTGTAGGACGTCGCGGATTTCCAAGAAGCCTTCACAGAACCAGCTGCAGGGTCGCCTGCACCTCCGCTCCATGATGCTGCATAGATAAGGTCGGCTACACCGGTGGCTTGCTTCGGGCTTGGGAAGGTAGCGGCTTTCTCGCTATCTTTGGCATCCTCGCCGTAATACTTGTATCCGGTCCATGTGTAAAAAGCATATCCACGCGCCGGTTTTGCCCAGCCGTAAAAAGGCTGCTTCTTACCGTTATCACCCTGGATAACGTCACTCATCACCAGATCCCCGTACTCATCATCGGACGGAGTGTACGTTTGCGTCTTGCAGGTATAGACCAAACCCTTGGCTACGTCATCCGTAGAAGCACGCAGCCAAGTGTTGTAATCCGCCCACGCATTCTCACTTACCCCGAGCAAACAGACTAAAACACTCAGGGTGTAAAAAAACTTTTTCAATCCAAATACTTTCATCTTCATATATCTATTTGTATCTTAAAATTACCGATTTACATATTTCTGTTTCAGCAACACGATGCCGAACGAGAGTGCCAGCACCATATGCGCATACTCTACCAATCGGTGCGGTGCGCACAGCATACCTATACACCATAACGCGATAACGATCGCATAGGGCAACGCCCATTTGTCACGCCATTTCCAAGCTATCGCGGCGAAGGGATTGAACGGGATGATCAACCAACTCCATCCGGTCGCCGGAAGCGGGATAATCATCAGCCAAAGAATCAAACAACCCAATACCGTCTGCATGCCCAAGATCAACCAATCGATAGCCGGGTTCTTCATAAACCACCCGATGACGGACAGCACCAATATCATCAGCGCCACCAACAGCGGAGAGAAAAAACTCTTTTGCAAAGGTTCGCCCTCGTTGAGCACCACTGCCGGCTCGCTGATAACGGGTCTCCCGTCTATCGAACTCTGCATCCATGTATCCGCCAACTCCTGCGGACAGATCAGTTTCTCCTTCTTCGGCAGATTCGGCTTGTCCACTATTCCTCCCACAATCGTCATACACCAGAACAGACCCCAGTCATGCGGCGCGTTGTCATAGAAAATCTCCCGCAATGTGCGGTCAAAAGGCTCGCCCCATTCCGGATACTCGATGCGATACTGCGCACCAGTCATCGTATTGGCGGAGCGGATAGCGTCCTCTATACTGTGAACCACCGATATCGCGCAACCGCGCTTCACCGGATCATACCGCAGATGCATTCCCTGCATCATGCGCTCGTCGCACAATCGCCAAAGCTCCGTCTTCACCTCCGCAGGTAAGTTAAGCCGGTATTCACGCACGCCCCGCTTCTCCTTCAAGTATGGCTGCAGGTATCCGTCTAAAGAAAATTGCCCCACCCCCATCTTCAAATCATTCATCAGGAAACGGAGCACTTTTCCTCTCACTCCCTCTCCTTCGGAAGTATAGACATAGTCCAATCCGAAGGTCGGGCATTGCAACCGCAAGGCCGCGTGACCCAGCGTACTGTACAGCACTTCCCCGGGATCGGCCACTACCAGACTCGCTATCACGAAGTCATCCGCCGTACGGTCTATCGTATCGTTAAACGCCTGCGCCCGCACTCCAAGCGGAAGCAGGAGCAACAGCACTATTCCCCATATTTTATACATCCGGTTCATTGCTCTTTTATCGGCGTCTCGCGCTTATATATGCGTACGTACCGCACCTATGCGCCTGTCAAAAGCGGCGCAAAGGTACTGCTTTTTTCCCATATACGCAAATTTTTCTTAACAATTACGGGAAAATATTACAAAAGTGCTACTTTTACTTAACAAAACGCACGTATGCGAGAAAAGTCGTCGAACGAGCACAAAAAAAGCGCCGAAGCGCTCTTTTCTTCACTATTTCTCTAGTAAGTGTTTCACTTCTTTATCAAAGTCTGATTCAATCAGCTGCGTCTTATTAAAGACGTCATACTCGTGCTCCGCCTTCTCTTCCGCCTGCGCCTTAGAAACGCGCCCTTTATTCGGCAAAATCTTAAACTTGCGGAACTCCAAAAACTCATTGACGCTATTCGCAAATTGCATCATCGTAAACGTATTCTCCTCCTCAATCAAGTCCTCGATATAATCGAAGAATCCTGTTACTGCGCGCTCCAAACGACGAATCTGCTGCTCGTCCAGATAGTTCTTCGCTATCGTTACGTCCGACTTCAAGATGCGCCCTTCCGGCGAGTTTTTCCAAGTAGTCAGGCCCATATGCGGTTTTGTATGGTCGGCGGCATCAAAAACTATTTCCGCCGCTGTCTTACCCGTAATCGCATAATGGAACTTATTCTGAATCATCGCATAGAAGTCACGCGTTGTCTGTGCGTTTTTATCGTAATCTATGCTGCACTCGGCATATATATCCGTAATCTGCTGCCATATACGGCGCTCCGAAGCTCGGATGGAGCGAACGCGTTCGAGCAACTCGCGGAAGTAATCCTGACCGAAGGCCGTCTTACCTTGCTTTAAGCGATCATCGTCCAGTACGAAGCCCTTACGAATATATTCGTTCAGCACCTTCGTCGCCCACTGGCGAAAACGTGTCGCCTGCACGGAGTTTACGCGATAGCCGACGGAGATGATAGCATCGAGATTGTAAAATGTTGTTTCTTCCATCACCTCCCCACGGAAGCCTCGGTTTACGACTATTTCCATTTTGGAAACTGTCGTGCTTTCTTGTAGTTCTCCACTCTCGAAGATATTTTTCAAATGCTTGTTTATTGCAGGCACTTGCACCCCAAACAACTCTGCCATCGCTTTCTGCGTCATCCAGAGAGTTTCCTCGCGGATAACGACTTGCACCTTCTCCGAATGTTCGGGCGTGTTGTATAATATAAACGCTATATCTCTCGGCATCTTTGCAAAATTTTCTGCAAAGATACTATTTTTTTTTGATATATGCAAGAGTTTTGTAGAAAAAAGACTATCGTTTTTTTGCAACAGCCCGGAAATAGGTTTTTGTAAGGCACTGATTATCTGTGACTTAGATGGCCGTTTGCTGTTGCAGGATGGTCTAGGCGCGGGAAGGCATAGAGGGAAAGAGTTTGGAGGGCCGTATATATTAGCAGTAGATTACGTTTTAAAATATCAGTACTGATGCGATAAAATAAAAAGAAAAATTATAAAGAAAATACGATTTCTTTGAAATCAAAAAAAATCCAATTTAAACAACCAAATTACATTATGCTTACAAACCTTAATCGGATGGAGGGACAGGAAGACCTTCGCATCGTCGAGCATCTCGACATGCAAAAACTTCCTGAGAGTGTACAACAGATGCTTTCGCTGGCTTCTACGCCGGAGGAGCGGGACATTATCTTGATAGCAACGCTGGCGGCCGCGAGCGCGTGTGTACCTAATCTGTATTTTACGTATGGTCCGACAGGCAAGAAGTACTACGCCAACCTGCAATGCTTCATCCTCGCTGCAGCGGCTTCCGGTAAAGGTATTGCCAACCAAGCGCTGGAGATGGCGCGCGTGATTGACGAGCAGTACCCGCTACTCATCGCGGGCGACAGCACCCTGGCGGCGTTCTACAAGGCGCTCGAAGAGCAAGGAGGCGTCGGATATATGCACGAGTCCGAAGGCTCAGTCATCACCGACATCTGGCGCACCTCGGCCGCGAACTATAACACCGCCCTACGCAAAGCCGCGGAACATGAACCTATCTCTCGCAACCGCGTCAAAGACGCTTCGGAGATCAAGAACCCGCGTCTCTCAATGCTCCTGACCGGTACATTCGGGCAATACAAAGCCTTGGTGCCTTCGGTTGAGAATGGTTATTTCTCGCGCTTGCTGACGGTAGTCATCAAAGGCACGAATCCGTTTGACAAGCGCTATGTATCGTCCAGAGGCGGGCAGAGCGCGATACCGAGAATCATCGGGCAGAAACTCCTCCGCACGTACGAAGCACTAATGAACGCGGGCGAGTGCGAGTGGAGCCTCACCGACGCGCAGAAAGAGCGACTCGGCGAGCACTTAGAAACGGAGTACGGAACGCTGATCGGCCTTCTCGGCGAAAACTTCCACTCGGCCGTCATCCGCATGGCGGTGCAGATAGAAAGGATCGCGATGATATTGACGGCGATGAGGGGAGACTTGAGCCTGACGTCTCAAGCACATGACAAAGAAACCCGCGTACAACAGCGGGAAAAGAACGAAGACATGCCGGATAATATCCGGGACAAGGGACAAAACTATGCAACGAGCGGCGATAAAAATATCGCCGAGGTGCACAACACTATCTTTTGTGCGGATGAGGATTATGAGACAGCGGAGATGATTGGGAATAAGTTGTTGATGCATCTGGCGGCGGCATACCGGATGATAGACGGCGATGCGCAGGATGTGGTTCCGGAGATTAAGCCGATTGATCAAAGGACTATTCTCCTGAATCTTCTCCCTGAAGAGTTTGAATCCAAACTCCTCATCGCTGAAGCTCAGTCCCAAGGAATACCACAAAGCACCGTGATGCGTTGGTGCGGACAATGGATTGATCGAGGAATTCTTTGTCGCCCCAGTTATGGTCATTATAAAAAAATAGCATGAGAATTGTGAGAATTATGAGAATTCTCAGATTTCTCACTTTTCTCAATACAATTTTTTGTCGGATACAATCCGACCAAATGGACAAACATTTTAGAACCCGCGTATAACTGCGGGAAAAGAACGAAGGTAGGACGACGTTAGGTAGTTGTACCGATGATATCGAACATATATCAAACAAATATCCAACTTATTAATAAATTATAACTAACGATTCTAAGCAATTATGGCACAAGCAGAACTGAGCGTAGGCTTTGATTGGCTACGCGGCAAATTGAAACGGGACTCCGAAGTGGTGAGTCGCATGAAAGAATACCGAGCAGATGACGGAACGTTGATTAAGTACGGTCCGCAAGAAATCTATTTTAAGGAAAAACGCGATTACAAGCGTCATCCTCGTCATGGCGCGGAGGAAGCGCAAGCTGAGAAATGGAAGGAGGCCTGTCGTGGGGCGAGCGTGATTATTAAGGATAAAACGCACCCGCGATATGGCGAGTTACGCGCACGATGGAATGCCCAATTGAAGGGGCAGCCGGATGCGTTGTTGGATCCCAAGCGGGTAACGATGTTTCCGAATTTCGTGCGGGTTATTCTTCTGAAGGAGCTTGAAAGCGGAAATACCCCATAGTCTCGAGCGCAAGGACTTCGTCTCGCACTTCCGGAGTGTAGCGACCATGCTCGCGCATGGCGCGGCGGAATTGCGAGGCGTTGTTGCGCTCCGTATAATCGAGTTTGAGGTGCTCACTAAGCCACTGCCGCATATCCCCGTCGGAGCATTTGCGGCGGATATAGCCAAGTTGGCGCATGGCATAGACGGCGGCAGTGAGGTCGCGGAAATGGGCAGGATGCTGCTCCATGAGTTGGAGATGGTAAAGCAGATGGTTTTGCACCTCTTCGGGCACATCGGAAGCCCAGAAACGGATTTCTTTCTTCGGCAGAAGGCGCTCAGTTAGGAACTTCGTCCACTCGCGCTGCCAACGAAGCCATTCGGCTTGCTCAGAGGCATCAAAAGTCCCGGATTCATCGGATAAAAACGACCAATCGGTTTCCTGAGCAAAAATAAATTTTCGGTCGGTGGACGTAATCTTAGCACCGGGGATTTCCTGCTTTGCCTTTACATATTCGTCGGACAGCCACTGCAGGTAACTCTCCATGATTTCATCGGCTTTTTCTCCCTCAAAGAAGAAGGTAGGCGGTTCGGTTTCATCGGGCATATCAGCTAATTGAATGACCATAGGGCCATCGGTCCAATCGGTCTTGAGAAAACGTTGGCGGCGTGTCTCCACGCGAGCAGCATCGATGAGCCACTGGGCAAAAGGCATTTCCCAACGCATCATCTCCCATATATGCTCGCGATAGATCTCGAGCACGAGATAGCGCATATATGACTCCGTCAACTCCATCGCCAGCTCGAGCAGACGGAGATTAGGGCAAAGGTCTTGGAGCGCCATCGAACCGACTTCCAGTTGGACATAGTTATCTCGCAGTTGGTTTACTTCTGCCGTGAGATGTCCCCAATCATCCCGTCGAACCTCGCGCTCGTAGCGGAGAAAGAAAGCTTGCCGTTGCTCGGGCGTGTCAATGGAGATTTCGCGCGCATCGCCTTCGTCGGTATCGACGATGAGCGCGGCGAGGATAGCGGCCGCGAGGAAGCCGCCGAACTCGATAGGTTCGTCGTTCTCGGGCGTATAGATGAGCCTGTGCGACTCATATCGCGTACGCGCGTCAATAGTGTAGTTATCTAAAAGTTTAGACATCTTTATAATTCTTCTCTAACTGTATTCAACTGTTTTTGTATCGGTTGCCTCATCCAAATTGAACCGTAGTTGGATCGATGTCGGATGCTATCCGACCTAATGGACAAAGCTGTTTAGATTATCGAATAGCTGCTTTTCTCGAGGGCGCGATCGGCATCCGGGGCGAAGGCGCAGTCTTCGAGAATGAGGTTTGAGCAACGGCCGCTCGCCGTCAAAATATTTGTCTTGAATGATATTCATATTAGAATTAGTGATTTTCGATTTTCGAATTAGCGATTCCCTAACTCTCTAACTCGATTTCCTATAAAGATACCTTTTTATCGTTTGTTTTATTCCAATAATGTAGCAAAATTACAACTTTTTTAGAACATATGCAAATATTTTGTCAAAAATAGTACAGAAAGTGCATTTTTTCTACACTTAGCATCCTAAATTTGACAATCCGGATTAGTGATTTTCGAATTAGGGATTTTCGATTTTCGAGTAGGGAATTAGTACATCAATCCAAACGCCCAAAGCGGTATGATCTGGTTCGCGGCATACTCTATCTCATCCCGGACCACATAACCGTTCGCCACTTCCGATATCTGCTTCTTCCCTTTCTTCTTGCCTCCTACCTCAAACGTGTACTCTCCCACGCTAAAATCGCTCACACGCGATGAAATCACGTTATGCGTCACATGCAACTGGTTATAGAAGAACGTCTCACGCACATTGCCTATCTCCGCTTTCTCACCCACCAGCGCATATTGGATATTCGTATTATTGAGATACACTTTCTCCACCTTGCCGAGGCCTCGCATACCGCCGGTATTGTCGCGTAGTTGACCTATCATCTCGGCTTTCTCCATGAACAGCAAGTAGTTTGGCACATCGTTGCGGCTAATATGCAGTTCGTTGGCCAATGCTTGGGCTTCCGGTTTGTATGGAGCATTCTGCGCCACAAGGGATAACATTTGCCGCAACTTACGCCCCGTAGCCGGACTCATCTTTGCGTAATGCGGGATGTCAGACTCCATGGTCTGTCGAATCACATTCTGCAGGCGTTCCTGGAAATCACCTTCTAACGCAAATGGATAATATCCGTCTCGCAGGTATTGCCGGAAGAGAGGCAATGGATGCAGCAATGCTTTAGGCTGCGCCTTCCCCGCCAATACATCTTCCAAACTATACACAGGAACATCTATGTTGTGTACCAATTTTAAGTATTCACGGAACGACATGCCATGTAAATATCGCATTATGATGCGTCTGCTCAAATCCGCCTCTCCGTCCAACAAGTCCAATATCGACGAACCGGTGATGAACACTTTCAATGCCGGATGCGTATCATAGATCTGTTTAATCTCACGGCTCCAGCCGTCATATTTGTGAATCTCATCAATGTACAGATGATCACCTCCCTCTTTCACGAACTCATCGGCCAATTCGATCAGCGAGTGGAGGGTGAAATAGCTATGATCGGCAGACACATAGAGGCTATGTTCTTCCGGTGTCTCAATGATGTGTTGCTTCACCATCGTACTTTTTCCTACTCCTCGTCCGCCTAATAGGCACTGGAGACGTTTGTTCCAATCCATTTGGTCGTACAGATACCGCTTGAAATCCACCGATGTCAAGTCTAACTGCTCCTTCATGTACTGCAATAATGATGCGTCTATCATAGCTTTGTTTGTTTGATTTGCACTTTCAAAAATGCATATTTTTAATTATCATGCACTTTTCACGGTGCAAAAATAGTGCTTTTTTTTGAATTATGCAAGTTTTTAACGGATTTTTTTATATTTTCTTCAGATTTTCTCTCTGATTCCCTAATTCGATCACTTATATAAGTAGCGTTTGATGGTCTGCTTTTCGGTTTTGGCGAGGGGCGTTTCGGTTATTTCCACGTCATAGAGCTGTGAGTATTATTAGACCACAAAAAAACGCGCCCCCATTAGGAGCGCGTACGTGCGTCATTAGTATAGTTATCTAATAGACGGAGCACTTTTTATCAGAACACCGCCGGATTGCGTTTGGGGGCGAGTATTACGCCCGGGTTCTCCGGCGCGATATTGCTGATCGAATCAGTCGTCATAAGACGCTCCGTAGCGAACGGGATCACCTCGGTAAGAGGCATTGTATATTGTTTCTTTTCCATAAAGCCATTTAACATTTTATCATTTACCATGTACCATTTATTTAACCATTTGGCCATCTATTGTATAGATGTTATTGCCGCGGATGATGAATACTTGGTTGTCAATAAGTACCTTGCGGGTCTCGTTCTTCGCATCTACAACTGCCTCGTCGATGCCCGTAGCCACCTGAGGAGCTTTTCTTACCAGACGTACACCGTAGTTCGACTGGATACCCGAAGTAAGCGTAGTGACAAACGCACCGTCACTCAGATTCCATATCACTTGGCCGTCACGCGTCAGATAAACCGTATAGTCCTCGCTCGGCTGCGCATTCAGGCTAATCGTGTACTCACCCGCTGCAGGAGCATATACGCCCATCGGGAACTCGGCCGTCTCGCCTACCAATGCCGTCGTATTCAGCGCCAGCTTCGTGTCGTAGCGGTTCACCCATACCTGCGGAACAGCAGTACTCATTCCGAACTGAGCCAAGTCATGACCGATCACGTACTTGTTCTCCTTCTC
>JAFSQV010000072.1 GCA_017446455.1 Paludibacteraceae bacterium | reverse complement strand
GGGTTGCGGATTTACGTTCGAGGCTCTTCCGAGGGGTGCTACACCTCATAAAAGGGGTGTGCACTATTGCAGAATGTGTTTAGGTGTGGACTTTCTGATGGGTGCGATGGATTATGAGAAAGAGGGGCAGAAATATAAGAAACGGATCGTGGTTCGTCAGTCGCGTTTTCGGGACGGGTTGTTTGAGTTATATACGTATCATTTTCCGAAGCATTGGTCCGCGGCATGCGTGGAAAACAGGGAACTGATCAAAGAGGCGCAGCGGCGGGCGCATGCGCTGGAGAAAGACTGTACACCGGAAGGTCTGGAATGGCGGGTTCGGTTTTTGATGCACTATTTCCGAGTGTTTAAGGGCGGCGGCAAGCCGGAAGAAGGGATGAAGGCCTATTCGAGGTTCTATCAATATACGTATGTAGCTATTTACCGGCAGTTGAAGGCGGCGGCACAAAAAGAGAAGGAAAAAGAGGAGATCGAGATCGAGGATATTTCGTTCGATCCGATTGATTTTCGGCCGAGATTGCAAGCGTTTGAAAGTCCGCTGCGGAGGGCATACAACAGTTATCGGGAAGCCGGAATATCCGGAAGATCCAGACCGCTGCGCTACTCCGGAGGAAAGGCGCGGGATACTTGTCTATGGTCGGAGCATCGCTCCCCGCGGCTCCTTCCGTTCGGATTGCCAAGTCAAGGCAATCCTCCATCGCACAATGAACAAAGCCCGCCGGAACAACTAGTGCCGGCATGAAATGCCGGAGAATGGACATACTTTCCCCCCTAAACAGCCACCGAAGGTACGAACAAAACCTTTCTAGGCGGAGCGGTCACGGACTTCCTTCCGCTTCAACGGAAGGACGCTCCGGGTAAACAGCCTAGAGGGTTATAAGCTCACTAAAGCCCTAAAAAGAAATAGCACCGCAGGTAAACCGCCTACACCGCGAGTCTAAAAAAGCGGGAAAACTTGCGTATGTCAAAAAAAAGTTGTAATTTTGCAGCACAAAATTGATACATCATGGCAGATATCTATTCCATCGTTACTTCGCAGCAACTGAGTTATGAGCAGAAAGTCGTAGCTCTGGCGCATGCGGCGGAAGACACGCTATCGGTAATCCCGATGCCCGAGCGCACCCGTTTCTTTTTTGAGAAAGGCGCTATATGCAACCTCAACGAAGGCAATGCTCCCTATCGTCCGCGCTATATCATGCCGGACTACGAGAAAGCGGTGCGGAATGGCGTGAAGTTCCTCGAACTGGACCCGCCGCAGGATTTCGACGAGTTACTCACCTTCCTGCAGGTGCTCTATCGGCACGTGCCGTCTATCACCACCTATCCGGTGTTCCTCGGCGATCTCGACAAACTCATTGAACCCTTCATCACCGACCTGAGCGATGAAGTGGTAAAGCGTAAATTACGCAATTTCCTCATCTATCTCGACCGTACCATCACGGACTCTTTCTGCCATGCCAACTTAGGTCCGGAAGCCACCCGCGCCGGGCGATTGATCCTTGACGTAGACCGCGAGTTAGAGCAAGCGGTTCCGAACCTCACGCTGAAATACGACCCGTCTATCACGCCCGATGACTTCGCCGAGCAGGCTATCTATACCTCGCTATGCGTCGCCAATCCCGCAATATGCAACGATGTGCTGAACGCCAAGACCTACGACCGCTACGGCATCTCGTCGTGCTATAACATATTGCCTATTGCCGGCGGCAGTTATACCCTCACACGCCTGGTATTACCTCGTCTGGCAGCGTTGACGGAGAGCAAAGAAGAATTCTTGAAAACATTACTGCCCGAAGCGATGCAGTGTATGGCGGATTATATGTCCGCGCGCATCCGTTTCATCGTCGAGCAATCGGGTTTCTTCGAGAGTCATTTCCTGGCTAAGGAAGGTTTTGTGGAGCGCGATAGATTCGTAGCTATGTTCGGTTTGGTAGGCCTCGCTGAAGCCGCCAATAAGTTTGCTCCCGAAGGCAAGAAATACGGTTCGGATGCCGAAGCAGACGAAGTGGCGGAACAGATCATGGATGCTATCACGGCGTTCGTCGATGCATACGAATGTCCGTACTGCGAGATCGCCAACCACCGCTTGTTGCTGCATGCGCAAGTGGGTATCGATACCGACTACGGCATCACTTCCGGCATTCGTATTCCGGTGGGCGACGAACCCGAATCGATATACGATCATCTGCGCCATTCTTCCCGATTTCATCGGTATATTCCGACGGGCTGCTCGGATATCTTACCTTTCGATATCACCGGCAAACAGAACCCCGCGGCCATCCTCGATATCGTCAAAGGTGCCTTCTCTCTCGGACAGAAATATATCGCGTTCTATGCCTCCGATTCGGACCTTGTACGTATCACCGGATACCTGGTCAAGCGCTCGGAGATAGAGAAGTGGAATGACGGCCAGACAGTGCTGCAAAACACCACCCAACTCGGTGCACCGACCTATGCTTCGGCACACCTGGCAAACCGTAAAGTGCGCGGAGTCTGATGGCACTCGTTCGTAAGATCATACCGCAGTCTACCGTAGACGGTCCGGGAAACCGGACAGCCATCTTCCTCCAGGGATGTAACATCCGTTGTGCCTATTGTCATAACCCCGAGACGCAAGCGATGCACGATGCCGAAGCGCAGGAGATGAGTGTAGTTGAAGTGCTGGCGGAAATCCGCAAAGGTATCCCCTTCATTCGCGGCATCACCGTCTCCGGAGGAGAATGTATGCTGCAACCGGATTTTCTGACGGCGCTCTTCCAAGCCGTTAAAGAACTTGCACGCGAAACAAATCATCCGCTGACTTGCCTCATAGATAGCAACGGCACTATCCCTTTTGAGCACTTCCCCGAACTGATGGAGGACTGCGACGGGGTGATGTTGGATGTGAAAGCCTGGGATGCCGAGGTATATCAGCATCTTACGCAAGCAAAGGATAATATGGTGGTGAAGCAAAATCTCGCTTGGCTATTACAACACGACCTATTGACGGAGGTGCGTATCGTGTGTCTGCCAGAAAGAGTAGATGTAGAGAATATCTTGCGTCATATCGCAGAAACCTTCGATTTCATCGGGAAAAAGGCACCGGTTCGGTTGTTGCGTTTTCGGCCGCACGGCGTGCTCGGCGAATTGGCAAACCACCCTATGCCGAGCGACGAGCAGATGGCTCAATATGCCGATTTGGCTCGCTCACTCCACTTGGCATTTTCCATTAAATGAGGTAAAAATTGCATTTTTTACCTAAATTATTTGGTCAATTCAAAAAAAAGCAGTACTTTTGCACGCTTTTTCGTGAAAGAAGCACGTTAACATTAATTAACACTAAAACAAAAGTCTAAATGGCAACAAAGATTCGTTTGGCTCGTCATGGTCACAAAGACTACGCTTTCTACCACATCGTAGTAGCAGACAGCCGCTCGCCGCGTGACGGCAAAATTATCGAACGTCTCGGTTCGTTCAACCCGAACACCAACCCCGCAGCAGTGATCCTCAACTTCGATCGCGCCCTGTATTGGGTAGGCGTAGGTGCACAACCGACTGACACCGTCCGTACCATCCTCTCCAACGAGGGCGTACTGCTGATGAAGCACCTCAACGGTGGTGTCGCAAAAGGCGCATTTAGTGCAGAAGAGGCTCAGAAGCGTTTCGACGCTTGGAAAGCTCAAAAGGATGCTAAGAATGGTAAGATCAGTGCTGCTGAGGCAGACAAGAAAGCTGCTGCTGCGAAGGCTCTCCTCGCTCAAGAGGTAGAGACCAACAAGGCAAAAGCTGCTGCTATCGCTCAGAAACGCGCTGAAGCTGCTGCTGAGTTGGCTGCTGCCGCTCAAGAGGCTGCGCAGGAAGCTGCTGCTGCAGAAGCAGAGGCTAAGGGCGAAGAAGCTCCCGCTGAGGAAGCAGAGGCATAAGCTACGCTGTTTTAGCAAAAAAGAAGTTCAAAACGCAAGTTTTGGGCTTTTTTTTTGTGTATGTCGAAAAAAAACACTACCTTTGCACGCAAAACGCGTGCAACCACAGAGAGATGTTTTACTTGATAGTCTTTCTCATCCTATTCGTGCTCGCCGTACTGAACGTCCAGATGCACGACAAACTCAGTTCCCAACTGCTGAGCGGTACTGCTGCGCTCATGCTGATTGCGGTAGCCGGTCTGCGCTTCGAGACAGGCGGTGACTGGAATGTATACGCGCAACTCTTCGCCGAATTCCCTTCATTTTCCCGACTCATCGGTAATCCTTCCTTATTCATGCAACAACCGGTCGAGGAAGGCTTTGTACTACTCTGCGCAGCCATCAAAGCACTCGGAGGTACGGTACAACATCTCTTCTTTATAGTCGCTTTCATCAACATCACCCTCATCGCCTGCGCGCTACCGAAATACACCAAGTACCCGGTGGTGGGGCTCCTCTGCTATTTCGGTCTACTATATTTCAACCTCGAGATGATCTACATCCGTCAGGCTACAGCGGTCGCACTGTGTTTCTTTGCCTTACAGTACCTCCAGCAGCGCAAACTCCTTCCATACCTGATCATCATCCTCATCGCCTGCACTTTCCATCGCGTCGCGGTGTTGATGCTTCCTCTCTATTTCGTATTGCATGCGAAAATACCTACATGGATATACATCGCCGTCATTGGCATAGGCGCTATACTGATGGCTACCGGAGTACCCTGGATCAAGACGATCTTCCTGACGGTCGCAGGATGGCTTGGCGACAACTACGCCGAGAAAGCAGCATACTATACCGAAGAAGCGATGTTCGCTACCGCGCGCGGGATATCCGTCGGGTATATACTGAACCTGCTCATCCTGATCGTCGTGCTATGCTTTAAGAAAAAGCTTGACGCGCTGCCTTTTGGCACTATCATGCTCAACCTATTCGCGTTGAGTCTGGTGCTGTACTATTATTGCTACGAACTCATCGAAGTCAGCAACCGCGTGCGCCTGTTCTTCTTCATCGGCATCATCGCTTTGCTGCCGATGGTGCTCGAAGTGCTGCCGCTGTTCCTGGAAAGGCTGATCGGACTGCTGATCATCGGACTATACTGTTTTGCTTTCTCCCGCGTCATCTTTTTGGAATATCCGCAAGCCGCAGCCTATAACCCGTATCAGAATGTGATTGACTATACCCTCCATCCGCGGCCGAGTTCGGGTCAGCAGCGCCTGGAGCAAAGTAACCATTTCTTCAGAGACGAACGACAATGAGGCATATCCTATTTATATCGCATGCCCGCGGCGCACATGGTGCCGAGACGGTGATGGTACAGGCCATACGCGCTTGCCTCGCACGTGGTGCGCGTGTGACACTGGTCGTTCCATCTATTGTGCCGGACGAAGGACTGGAAGCGATGGTTGCTGACCTACCGAATCTCTCCATCCTCTGTTTGCCCTATCGCGCAATAGGCGGGCATGCATTGCGCACGCTCTGGGTGCGCGCCTTCAACCGTTCTACCTTACGGCGACTCATTGCGTATGTGCGGCGCGAAGCGGTAGATACCATCTATTCCAACACCTCTATCACTATCCTCGGAGCAGACCTCGCCCGCCGCACGCGCGTGCGCCATATTTGGCACTGGCATGAGACGGCGGATGCCATGTTCGGATTTCATCCATCCTTGCGTCCGCTCTACCGCCGGCTGACGAAAACCGCGCATGTCCTTTTCATCTCCCGCCAGCAGAAACAAGGGTGGGAAGCTTGTTTAAACATACCTATTGACGGCTCCGTACTATATAATCCCATCAAGCAGATACACCCGATGAAATCGGAAGATTCTGCACCGCACGACGACATTCGCATCGGTTTTATCGGTCATTTTGAGGCACGAAAGAATATCCCGCTGTTAGTACATGCTTTTGAGCGCTTGCACGCGCATACCCCGAATACGTCCCTAAGGCTGTGCGGAGCGAGAGGAGCAGCAGATATTCGGTTTGTTGAGCAGATGACGACCTTACGCGAACCCGTTTTGGAGGTTCTTCCGCAAACGCTGGACGTGAGTGCTTTCTACCATCAGATAGACATCCTCGTTTTGCCCTCCCGGCGCGAGACGATGCCGCTGGTAGTACTCGAAGCGATGCAGGCCGGTGTATGTGTGATCCTAACCAACCGATCAGGGATGAATGAGCTGATTGAAGACGGCAAAGAGACTTTCTTTTTCTCTCCGGATGACGCCGAGAGTTTATACCAACTATTAATACAATGTATGCATCAGGACTTCCGGCAAACCATCGTCCAAGCCGGACAAAAGAAAGTACTGCAACTTATAGAACATTCGTCTTTTGACACACAAATGACCCAACTGCTATGCGCGTAATAGCCTATTATCTGCCGCAATATCACGCCATTCCGGAGAATGACGCCTGGTGGGGAAAAGACTTCACCGAGTGGGACCGTGTGCGTGCAGCCAAACCGCTCTTCCAGGGGCATCGCCAACCTGTGGTGCCCGGTGAATTGGGCTATTATAACCTATTGGACCCCGCTATCCGCGAGCGGCAGGCACAACTGGCGCGAGAGGCGGGTATCGAAGGCTTCTGCTACTGGCACTATTGGTTCGGAGGCAAACAACTATTGGAACAACCGCTGCAACAAGTGCTGCAAAGCGGTCAACCGGATTTCCCGTTTTGCATCGCTTGGGCGAATGAGAGTTGGTACGCCAAGACTTGGATGGATCATCCTGATCAACCGGACAGACTGCTGATCGAACAGACCTATCCCGAAGGAGACGACGAAGCCCATTTTGCGGCGATCCTACCGATGCTACGCGACAAACGCTACATACAGGTGGACGGCAAACCGCTCTTGGTAGTCTATCGACCGCTCCAACTCCCAGACGGCAAAGCATGGGTAGCCAAATGGCAAGAAATGGCAAGAAATGCTGGTTTCAACGGACTTTTTCTTGTCGGCCACACACTATACAGCCGCGAGACGGATGCGATCCGTGCTTTGGGATTTGATGCTGTGAACATTGTACCCATAGGAGATGTGAAACGCAATATAGGTTTGGGATTGCGCCACCTTCCCTCGCTCATCCGCCATCTACGCGGCCGTTCGCCCTTGGTATATGACTACGCGCGAGCTATCCGCGTATTCGCCTCTGCCATCATGAAGCGGGAAGATGTAGTACCAACCCTATTACCTAATTGGGACCATTCGCCGCGTAGCAAGAACAAAGCGCTCGTGCTACACGACGCGCACCCGCAGGCCTTCGGCGCGCACGTGAAGGCTATCAGACAGATCGTGGATCACAAACACAACCAACTCGTGCTACTCAAGTCCTGGAACGAATGGAGCGAAGGGAACTATATGGAACCGGACAACCGATATGCAAATCGTATTCGATAATATTATCTATTCGCTGCAGCGCTACGGCGGCATCTCGGTCGTTTGGAACGAGTTGCTCAAACGTGCCCGAACCGATACCCGGTTGGAGGTCACGGAACTGGATTATACGCAGATGTCGTATCGTTGGTTGGAGCGCTACCGCATACCCGATTGGAAACCCGCCGGTCCGACCTTATTCCACTCGTCGTATTTTCGATTTTGTCCGGATCCATCGGTAAAAAACATCACTACCATACATGACCTGACCTATCATTTCTACCGCCACGGTTTTGCCAAAGCTGTTCATCTATGGGAAGAAGAGCGGGCGATTCGTCATAGCGCGGCGGTGATATGCGTGAGCGAGCATACGAAGCGCGATGTGCTGAACGCATATCCTTGGTTGGATGAGAAGCAGGTGCATGTAGTATATAACGGCGTAGGGGAGGAGTTTTTTCCGATTCCATCGGTAAAAAAACAAGGATACTTGCTCTATGTCGGTTCCGGCAAAGCGGCGTATAAACGTCTGGATGTAGCCCGCATGGTGGCGCAGCAGACAGGCCTACCGCTGGTACAAGTGGCCTCACCCGATATCACACGCGAGCAACTCAACCGCTACTATAACGAAGCGCTGTGCCTACTCTATCCTTCCGACTATGAGGGATTTGGTCTGCCGGTCCTGGAAGCACAGAAAGCCGGTTGCCCGGTGATAGCCCAACGTACTTCTTCCATCCCGGAAGTGATCGGACCGAACGGCTTGCTTGTACAGCACGATACCCCGGAGCGGATGGCGAAGGAGATAGCGGCGATAGTACGCGAACTGCAATCCCGACCTACACAAACCCTCATAGAGGATGGCATACAAAATGCCAAACGGTTCTCATGGGACAAGACCTATCAACAAACCCGACAAGTGTATGAAGATATCGATCATAACCATCACGCATAACAGCGCGAAGACCTTAGGTCGCGCCTTGGATAGCGTACGTCAACAGACGTATCCGGATATCGAGCACATCCTTGTGGATGGTGCTTCGACGGACGGCACACGCGCGATGATAGAAGCGTATGCGGCATCGCATCAGGACGTACGATGGGTATCCGAGAAAGACGACGGCATCTACAACGCCCTCAACAAAGGAATCCGGATGGCGACAGGCGATGTGATCGGTTTTCTGCACTCCGACGACGTGCTCTATAACGCCAATACAATCGCGCACATAGCGAACGCTTTTGAGACGGCGAAGGTCGATGTGGTATATGGGGATCTGCAGTACTGCAAAGGGGACAAAGTGGTACGTCAGTGGCAAAGCAATGCGTTCCATCCCCGCGCGCTCAAATACGGTTGGATGCCTCCCCACCCGACGATGTACGTGCGCCGCGAAGTGTATGAACAGGTAGGCTTGTACGATGAGTGGTTTCGTATCTCGGCGGACTACGACATGATCCTTCGTATCTTCACGTGCGGCTTCACAACCTGTTACTTGCCGCAGGTGCTGGTGCGGATGGAAGTGGGCGGAACCAGTAACAGAGATACCCGGGCGCGGTTGTCCAAGACCCAAGAAGACTATATCGTATTGAAGAAAAATCGCATCGGAGCGGGATACCTGACGGTGCTGTGCAAGCAAGTACGTAAGATACGTCAATTCATTCGTTAACAACAAGAACTATGCTGAATATATCCATTGTACTCTATCATCCCAACTGGGAGCAGGAAGTGCTGCCGTTGGTGCAAGAACTGCTGCGCGTGAAGAATCTGCGTAAGATATACCTCTTGGACAACAGCGAGAAGGAATGGCTGCGCGAACAAATCAAGTCGCAGCAATCGCCGTTCGAGTCCAACAAAGTGCGGTATATGGCGATGCCGACCAACCTCGGTTATGGCACGGCGCATAACATCGCGCTACGCGAGAGCGCATACTATAAGACGGCGTTTCATCTGGTGATGAACAGCGACATCCACGTGCAAGCGGAAGATATCGACGCAATGCACGACTGGATGCTGGCCAATCCGCAGGTGGGACTGCTGATGCCGAAGGTGGTGAATCCCGACGGTTCGCAGCAGTTCTTAGCCAAACGTCTCCCGAGTCCGCTCGATGTGTTCGGTCGTCGGTTCTTACCCGCGGCCCTGATGGCGCGCCGTAACAAGCGATATGAGTTGCGCGACCTGGATCTGACGCGTCCTGTCAATGCGCCGTACCTGAGCGGGTGTTTCATGTTACTCCGTACGAAAGCCGCCGTGGAAGCGGGACTGTTTGACGAGCGCTATTTCATGTACCCCGAGGATATCGACCTCACTCGGACAATCCATCGCAGTTATCTCACGCTCTACTACCCGCAATGGACCATCACCCATGCGCACGCACGCGAATCCTATAAGAATAAACACATGCTCCGGATTCATATCCAGAACATGTGCCGTTATTTCAATAAATGGGGTTGGCTCTTCGATCGCGAGCGTCAGATATTCAATAACCTATAGGTCAGATAGCCCGCATAGACGAGTAGCAACAGGGCACCTGCCCAGCGCTGCACCTTCCGTTTCTTGTCGATCTTCACCGCCATCCAGACGATGATACTTCCGAGGGCTGCCATGATGGCGTCCAGTTCGATACCGTCGTATGCCGGTAGCGGATGGATCGTCGCGCTGGTCGCGAGTATGAAGAACACATTGAAGATATTCGATCCGAAGACATTACCTAAGGCGATGTCGGAGTTATGCTTCGTAGCCGCAATGACCGAGGTCGCCAGTTCGGGCAAGGAAGTACCGAGCGCTACAATCGTCAGACCGATAATGGCTTCACTCACTCCCATCCGCACCGCGAGGTCGACGGCACTCTTCACGATCAGTTCGCCTCCCACACAAAGTCCGATGAATCCGCCAAGAATCAATGCTAACGCGCGACGCGTCGGGATCTCTTTAGGCTCCGCTGCCAACTCTTCGCTCTCCTTCGGATTGTCTTTGGCATGACGGAAAGTGTCATAGAGGAAATAGCAGAACACCAGCAACAACACAACACCTCCGATACGACCTATACCACGGGTCTCTTCGCCGAACGGCAACTGGATAGTTACAAAGATCAACACCAGTACACCAGCGATGATAGACATCGGGATATCAAAATCACGACTCCGTTTCTGCGAGGCAATTGGATAGACCAAGGCGGTCAAACCGAGTATGACGAAGGTATTGATGATGTTCGACCCTAACACATTGGTAATGGCGAGGTCAGTAGATCCTTCCACCACGGACACCATGTTCACCACAAACTCCGGCATCGAGGTACCAAAGGCCACTACGGTCAGACCGATCACGATATCCGAAATGCCGAATTGTTTAGCGATGGCTGACGCACCATCCACCAGCCAATCCGCACCTTTGACCAAAGCTACAAAACCGATGACGATGAACAGCGCCGCCACCCACCAGCCGTATGCTAACAATTGCTCAATCATAGTTCACCTCACACATTACACCTTATACATTAAACAGGAAGTGCATGATGTCGCCGTCCTGCACGAGGTAGTCTTTCCCTTCGGTAGCCAACTTTCCAGCGGCACGGCATTGCGCTTCACCTCCGAGGGCGATGAAATCGGCATATTTGATTACTTCGGCACGAATGAAACCGCGTTCAAAATCCGTGTGTATCACCCCTGCGCACTGCGGTGCTTTCGCGCCTGCCTTAAAGGTCCACGCGCGCACCTCGTCGCTACCGGCCGTAAGGAAAGTACGGAGGTTGAGTAAAGCGTAGGCCGCCTTGATGAGTCGGTTCACACCGGACTCCTGCAGACCAATCTCCTCGAGGAACATCTGGCGCTCTTCGTAGGTCTCCAACTCCGCGATCTCGCTCTCTATCTTCGCTGCCAGCACCAGCACCTGTGCCTCTTCGTCTTTCACTGCCTCTTTGACCCTCTCCACATACGCATTGCCTGTCACGGCCGACGCCTCATCGACGTTGCAGACATACATCACCGGTTTGTTGGTCAGCAGGAACAGATCACGCGCTGCAGCTTCCTGGTCTTTGTTGTCCAGTTCCACCGTGCGGGCGTTCTTGCCCTGTGACAGCGCCTCGCGGTATTTCACGAGCACTTCCAACTGCAGTTTGGCATTTTTGTCTCCACCTGCTTTGGCGGCTTTCTCGCATTTCTGGATGCGACTCTCCACCGTCTCCAGGTCTTTCAACTGCAACTCCGCATCGATGATTTCTTTGTCGCGTACCGGATCTACCGTGCCGTCCACATGCACTACGTTCTCGTCGTCGAAACAACGGAGCACATGGATGATGGCATCCGTCTCGCGGATATTCGCCAGAAACTTATTACCTAATCCTTCGCCCTTGCTGGCGCCTTTCACCAAGCCTGCGATATCGACGATCTCCACCGTCGTAGGAATCACGCCTCGCTCTGGTTTGCAAATCTCGCCTAACTTGATGAGACGCTCGTCCGGTACGGTGATGACGCCTACGTTCGGCTCGATGGTGCAGAAGGGGAAGTTCGCGCTCTGCGCCTTGGCATTACTCAGACAGTTAAAGAGGGTACTCTTGCCCACATTCGGCAACCCCACTATTCCACATTGTAAACTCATATCAGTGTTCTAAAAACTTTTGCGGCTGCAAAAGTACTGCTTTTTCGCGACATATGCAAATTTTTTGCGTTTTATTTGCGTATGTCATTTTTTTGCTGTACCTTTGCACGCGATTTGCGTGCAGATCGATCAACGATATGAAGACAGTAGTTATCACAGGTGGGTCGTCGGGTATAGGTAAAGCGACGGCAGAAGTTTTCGCCGAGCGTGGTTGGCGGGTTTTTGAGTGGTCGCGCAGCGGCCAATCGACGGATGCGATTACGCATGTCTCGTGCGACGTCACCAAACCCGAGCAGACCAAGGCGGCGGTGGAGCAAGTGTTAGCGCAAACCGACCACATCGACGTGTTCATCTCCAACGCGGGTTACGGCATCAGCGGAGCTATTGAGTTCACTACGCCGGAAGATGCCCATCGCCAGATGGAGGTCAATTTCTTCGGCGCACTCAACAGCGTGCAGGCGGTGCTCCCTCACATGCGTGAACGCAAAGCCGGCCGTATCATCTTCACCAGCAGTGTAGCAGCCATCCTGAGTATCCCCTACCAGAGTTTCTATAGCGCTTCGAAAGCCGCTATCAATGCATTAGCATTGGCGCTGCAGAACGAAGTGCGTGAGTTTGGCATCTACGTCAGTGTCCTCATGCCGGGCGATGTATCGACGGGCTTCACTGCCGCACGGAAGAAATCCGAAGAAGGGATGGACGCGTACGGACATATCCATAACGCGGTAGCCACGATGGAGAAAGACGAGCAGGGAGGCATGAGTCCACGTAAGATGGCGCAACAACTGTACCGCATCGCCACCCGTCGTTGTCCGGCGCCGCAGTACGTCGGCGGATTCTCATACGCCGTGCTCTGCTTCCTGGACCGACTCCTGCCGAAGCGTCTGGTGAACTGGATCGTCGCGCAGTGCTATTGATTTCTCAACACTCAACACTAAACATTAAATAATATGGTTTGGATGATTCTTGCGGCCTTGCTGCCAGTGATTGTTTTAGGCGCGTACATCTATTTTCGCGACCCGGTGAAGGAACCTATCTCATGGCTCTTGCGGGCGCTGATAGGAGGTATCATCATTTGTATTCCGACGGCTTTTGTAGAACTCGGCATCTCACATGTGCTCTTTTGGCAGGGTTTTCCTTCTACCCTCTTCGGCACCACCGTGCAGGCTTTCTTTGTAGCCGCTGTGCCGGAAGAAGCAGCAAAGCTGCTTGTCCTTTGGTTGGTGCTTCGCAGAAACCCCTATTTCGATGAGCATTTCGACGGCATCGTCTATGCAGTATGCGTCGGTCTGGGTTTTGCCGCTATTGAGAACGTAGCCTATGTGCTGCAGAGCGGCGAAGGATGGCTCACGGTAGCGGCGATGCGTGCGCTGCTCGCTGTTCCCGGTCATTATGCGTTCGCAATCATCATGGGTTATTGTTACTCGATCTACCACTTCGTGGAGCGTACGCCGAAGAACGCAGCGAAGATGTTCATCATGCCCGTCATGGCGCACGGCGTCTATGACGCATTGGCGATGAGCGGCTCGGTCGATCCCGTAGCCGGCGGCATATGCTTCTTCGTGCTGATATTCTTCTGTATCAAGTTGCAGAAAGCGGCCCAAAAACGCGTGCAAGCACTCGTCAACAAGCAATAACCTAAAAAATTTCATTTTTTTCTTGCGTATGTCAAAAAAAAGTTGTAATTTTGCGGCGCAAAATGTGTGAGAGACACATTAGGAAATGAACAAACAACACAAACAACACAAATTAATAACATTATGAAGAAAGGTTTATTCCTGAGCCTCATTGCTGCAGTGGCATTGTTGGCTTCGTGTAACAAAACGCTGCCGAACCCCGAGCAGCTTAGTGTAAATCCGAATCCGCTGGTAAAGGTTGGTAACAAAGTGGACGCTGAGATCGTCGGCACTTTCCCGGAGAAGAAATTCGCTAAGAAAGGTGTGCTCGTAGTTACTCCGGTTCTCAAGTTCGAGGGCCAAGAGGTACTGGGCGAGCCTGTTACCTACGTAGGTGAGAAGGCAAAAGAAAACGGCAAGACCGTGAACTACAAAGAGGGCGGCAAATATCGTCAGAGTTGCTCGTTCGACTATGTTCCCGCTATGCGCAAATCGGAGCTCTATCTGCGCTTCGAGGCACGTGTAGGAAAGAAAGTGATTGAGATTCCTGACCTGAAGGTTGCAGATGGCGTGATCGCAACCGATGAGTTGGCAGATGCGCGCGACAACAAGAGCGCTACTACCCCGGATAAGTTCCAGCGCGTGATTCAAGAGCTGACTGAGGCTGACATCAAGTTCCTCATCCAGAGTGCTGAGCTCCGCTCGAAAGAGACGAAGAGTGACGAGGTAAAAGCCCTGAAGGCTGCTATCAAGGACGCTAACGATGCCGAGCGCAAAGAGATCAACAAGATCGAGGTTTCCGGTTATGCATCTCCGGATGGCGGTATGGACCTGAACGAGAAACTCGCCCAGAACCGTCAGAAAGCAGCTGCTAAGTTCCTCCAGAAAGACCTCAAGAAGAACAAGATCAACGCCGCTATCGAGTCGAACATCACCGCAGAAGATTGGGAAGGCTTCCAGAAAGCAATGGAGAACAGCAACATGCAGGATAAGGACCTTGTTCTCCGCGTGCTCTCTATGTACAGCGATCCCGAGGAGCGTGAGGCACAGATCAAGAACCTGAGCAGCGTATACGGCACTATCGCAGAGGAGATCCTCCCAGCTCTCCGTCGCAGCCGCCTCATCCTCACCACCGACCTGATCGGTAAGAGCGATGACGAGATCCGCGAGTTGGCTCAGAACGACCCGGCACAACTGAGTGTTGAGGAGTTGCTCTACGCAGCTACGCTGACTGATAACAAAGCAGAGAAAGCCCTTATATACCAGAAGGCTATCGACCAATACAACGACTTCCGCGCTTGGAACAGCCTCGGCCAGATTTATCTGGAGGCTGGTGAGATCGCTGACGCTCGTCGTTGCTTCGACAAAGCCCTGGAGATTCAGCCGAATGATCCGGACGTGAACTACAACGCAGGTCTCGCAGCCATGGCTGACGGTGACCTCGAGAAGGCAGAGCAATATCTGGGCAAGGCAGCAGGCACGAAGGGTAACCTCAATGCTGCGCTTGGTACCCTCTACACCAAGAAGGGTGACTACGCTGCTGCTAAGAACGCTTACGGCCAGAACGCAACCAATAACGCAGCTGTTCAGCAAATCCTCAGCGAGGACTACGCAGGTGCTGCTAAGACCTTGGCTAACGTGAAAGAGCCGAATGCAACGACCGCTTACCTCAAGGCTGTGGTAGCTGCTCGCACCAACGATAAAGCAGCTGTACTCGAGAACCTCAAGTCGGCTATCGCACAGGACGCTTCGCTCAAAGCTCGCGCAGCTCAGGACATCGAGTTCGCTAAGTTCGCTGAGGAAGCTGAGTTCCAAACTATCGTTAAATAATAAATAATGTCGGTACTTTTCCCAAAAGTACAAAAACCCCGTGAGTGGGACTATCGCCCCATTTACTACGACGAGGAAAAGGAGGCGCGCAAGGATAAAAGACTTGCGCGTCTTCATCGCGGGGCTTTTCGCGAAGAGCACGAGAAGAACATGACTGAGTTGCGCAAGAAAAAACAATCGCGCCTCGTGTGGCTCCTCGTTCTCTTAGGTATGCTGATCATCGGGTTCTATATCTTCCTCTAATCCCTAATCGCTAACCCCTAATCCCTCTCCTATGGATATCATCCATCTTCTACCGGACAGTGTCGCCAACCAGATTGCGGCGGGTGAGGTCATTCAGCGTCCTGCCTCGTGTCTGAAAGAGTTGGTGGAGAACAGCCTCGACGCGGGTGCTACCCGTGTTCAGGTTATCGTTCGCGATGCCGGTCGCACGCTGCTGCAGGTGATCGACAACGGCTTCGGCATGAGTGAGATGGACGCGCGTCTGGCGTTCGAGCGCCACGCGACGAGTAAGATACGGGAAGCGCAGGACCTGTTCAGTCTGCGCACGATGGGTTTTCGCGGCGAGGCCTTGGCCTCTATCTGCGCCGTCGCGCAAGTGGAGATGACCACGCGGCGGGCGGAAGATGAGACAGGTACGCTCATCGAGATACACGGTTCGGACGTCGTGCGCCAAGAGGTGTGTTCCTGCCCTGTAGGCACAAATATCAAGGTCAGCAACCTCTTCTTTAACGTCCCTGTGCGGCGCAAGTTCCTCAAGTCCGACCAGACGGAGTTGCGCAACCTGTTGACGGAGTTCTACCATATCGTGCTCGTCTATCCGAAAGTGGCCTTCACCTTCGTGCATAACGACGAGATCGTGCTTGAACTGCCGGCCGGCACAGAGAAACAGCGCATCGAGGCGGTCTTCGGCAATCCGAAACGCAATGTGTTTACCTCTAACTTCGTGGATGTCAACACCGAGACGGACCTGGTGTCCATCCGCGGATTTGTCATCAAGCCGGAATCGGCGACGCGCAAGGCGGAGCAGTATTTCTTCGTCAATGGTCGCTACATGCGTCATCCGTATTTCCTCAAGGCGGTGCAGAATGCCTATTCAGGTATGCTGACGGCGGACTACCAGCCTTCGTTCTTCCTCTATTTCGAGATCAACCCCGAAGCCATCGATGTCAATATCCACCCGACGAAGACGGAGATCAAGTTCGCGGACGAACAGGCGATCTTCCAGATCCTCATGGCAGCCGTGCGCGAAGCCTTGGGTAAGTTCACCCTCGCGCCGCAGATCGATTTTGACACAACCGGGAATATCGACATCCCGCTACCTTCCGATCGCCCGGTGGAGCGACCGCAAGTGAATGTCGATCCGCACTATAACCCCTTCCATACCCGCGGCGCGATATATCCCGATCGGCAGCAACCCATCAAGGGTTGGGAATCCCTCTACGAAGGGCTCTCGAGCACTCAGAACACTCCGAGTATTCCGAGTATTCCGAGTGCTCCGAATATCGATTCAGCGCCGATGTGGCAGCACGGGCGGTATATCTTCCTGTCTGCAGACGAGGGGCTGCTACTCATTCATCCGCACCGCGCGCACGCAGCCGTGTTATACGCGCAGTTTATGGAGCAGTTAGCGCACGCGCAAGGGGCGATGCAGCAACTGCTCTTCCCAGAGGTTCTGTCCCTTCAACCGGACGGGATGATACTCCTTGAGCAGATCCTACCGGACTTGCGCACCATCGGGTTTGAGTTAGAGCAACTCAGTCCCGACAGCTATAGTATCCAAGGTGTGCCGGCGCAGATTGTGAACCAATCGCCGATACCGGTATTGGAAGATATCCTGCATCAGGTGCGCACGTGCGGGGCGAGCACCCAAGAGCAATGGCGTAAACAGATCGCGGCATCCTTGGCTGAACAGGCGGCTATCCCGAACGGTAAGACGCTGACAGACAGCGAGATGCGCGATATAGTCACGCGACTGATGGCGCTGCCTAACTACCGCCGCACAGCCGACGGCAAGACCATCGTCTCGCTCGTGACAGACGAGGAGTTGAGTAAGCGGTTTGCTTAAGTATAAAGTGTATACATACTATGAGAAACGTATTCTTTTATTGCTTGGTAGCAGTGCTGGCGATGGCTTGCACGCCCCAGGATCATCTGACGATTTTGCACACGAATGATACGCATTCGCAGGTAGAACCCAAGGCTAATGACCGCGCGGGGTATGCGCGCCGTATGGGTCTGATACGTCAGGAGCGCGCGCTGGATAAGCACCTATTGCTGGTCGATGCGGGCGATTTCTGTCAGGGTACGCCGTATTTCAATTTCTTTCACGGCCGCATAGAGATAGCGGCTCTCAACCGCATGGGTTACGATGCAGCTACGCTCGGAAACCATGAGTTCGACAACGGCTTAGATACACTCGCGGCGGTGCTCAAGACGGCGAAATTCCCTATCGTATGCGCCAACTATGACTTCACTGGCACAGCGCTCGAAGGCATCGTGCAAGCCAACGCGATTGTGCGTAAAGGCGGACTGAAGATCGGTATCTTCGGCCTCGGTTGTGACCCGAAGGGTATCATCTCCGACAAGAACTTCCTGCCGGCGCAGTACCTCGAGCCTTACGCCGCCGCCCAAGAACAGGTCGATCTGCTGCGCGCAGAAAAATGCGACATTGTGGTGTGCCTCAGCCATATGGGAACCTTCGGCAAAGCACCCGAAGATGTATGCGATACCGCCCTCGTTTCCCACACTCGCGGCATCGATGTAGTCGTCGGCGGACACACCCATAAATTATATGATAATTTACGCGTTGCTAACTTGGACGGAGACAGCATTCCTGTATGCCAAATGGCCAAGAGCGGAGAGTATTTGGGTAAGATTGTGCTAAATTTAGATAGCAAAATCATAAAATAATGCAAAAAAATTTGCACATGTCGCGAAAAAGTAGTAATTTTGCACCCACATTTGAAAAATAATCACTTAATCAATATACTATTATGGCAGAAATTGACGCAAAAGTTAAAGCTATTATCGTTGATAAGCTTGGCGTAGAAGAGTCTCAGGTAACTAACGAAGCTAACTTCCAGACTGACCTGGGCGCAGATTCTCTGGACACCGTAGAGATGATCATGGAGTTTGAGAAAGAGTTTGGAATCTCCATTCCGGATGAGGACACTCAGAAGATCGGCACCGTAGGCGACGCAATCGCTTATGTAGAAGAGAAAGTCAACGGGAAATAATTCCCTCTTCACTTGAGTTTGCGAGTTTACGGCTAATACTGTAAACTCGTATGCTTTTATATAATACAATCCTATTCTCATGCAATTACGACGCGTAGTTATAACGGGTCTCGGGGCACTTACGCCTGTGGGCAATTCCGCTCCGGACACATGGAAAGCCTTAGTGGCCGGTAAGAGCGGTATCGACTTGATCACCTCCTTCGATGCAAGTCTTTTCAAGACGCATTTTGCGGGCGAAGTGAAAGACTTCGACCCCACCACAGTCATCGACCGCAAGGAGGCACGTAAGATGGACCGTTATGCCCAGTTCTCCGTGTGTGTAGCCGATGAGGCACTCAAAGACAGTGGTCTAGACCTCGAGCAAGAGGACCGCAGCCGCGTAGGTGTGATCTGGGGCAGCGGTATGGGCGGTCTGCTGTCCACTGAAGAAGAGATCATCGACTTCGCCAAAGGCGACGGTGTACCGCGCTTCAATCCGTTCATGATCCCGAAGGCTATCCCGAGTATCGCCGCCGGCCATATCTCCATCTGCTTCGGGCTGGGTGGTCCGAGTTTCTCGGTTTCCACCGCTTGCTCCTCTTCCTCGCACGCCGTAGCTTCGGCTTTTGACCAGATTCGTCTCGGTCATGCCGATGTGCTGCTGACAGGTGGAGCGGACGCCGATGTGACGTACACCGGTATTGGTGGTTTCAACTCGCTGCACGCCCTCTCGACGCGCAATGACAGCCCGAAGACCGCCAGCCGTCCTTTCTCCAAGTCCCGCGACGGATTTGTGTTAGGCGAAGGAGCAGCATGCCTCATCCTCGAGGACTACGAGCACGCGAAAGCGCGCGGCGCGAAGATATACGCGGAGATAGTAGGCGAAGGCATGACGTCCGACGCGTATCATATGACCGCGCCGGATCCGGAAGGAAAAGGTGCGGAGCGTGTGATGCGTCTGGCGCTGCGCGATGCGGGTCTGCAACCCGAGCAGATTGATTTTATCAATACGCACGGCACCTCTACCCCGCTCGGCGATGTGACGGAGATCAACGCCATCAAGCGCGTGTTCGGCGAGCATGTGTATGACATGAACCTCGACTCAACCAAGTCGATGACCGGTCATCTGATCGGCGCGACGGGTGCCGTAGAAGCTATCGCATGTGTGATGGCCCTCAAGGACGGTATCATCCCGCCGACCATCAACCACGATCCGGAGGATGCGGACGAGAACATCGACTACCGCATTAACTTCACCTTCGACAAGGCGCAGAAACGCGATATTAAGTTTGCGTTAAGTAACACCTTCGGTTTCGGAGGCCATAACGCTTGTCTGGTATTTAAGAAATGGGAGGAGTGACCATTATTCACTCTATTAGTCAAAACAAATTTATTTAAGGTATTATGATCGCAAAAATTGGTGCAAACGCAGGCCTGGTATGGGGTGCGTTGCAGAACGGTGCTCTCGATTTGAAGGCACTGAAAAAAGCTACCAAACTGAAGAACGACGAGTTGGCATACGCCCTCGGATGGCTCGCACGCGAGAACAAACTGACTTTCACTGAGAAAGAAGGTGAGCTTATCGTAGCATTAGCTTAAGTATGGTAATTGCTATCGTAGGCGCCTCGGGCGCCGTCGGACAGGAGTTGCTCGCTGTTCTCGAACAGCGGCAATTCCCCGTCTCCGAACTTCGCCTTTTCGGTTCGGAGCGCAGTGCCGGCAAGACATACCTTTTCAAAGGCAAAGAACATACGGTTCGCCTTTTGCAACATGACGACGCTTTCAAGGGCGTCGATATTGCTTTTACTTCCGCGGGCGCGAGCGTGTCACATGCGTACGCAGAGGATATCACCCACTATGGCGCTATCATGATTGATAACTCGTCCGCCTTCCGTATGGACGAGGATGTGCCTCTGGTTGTTCCCGAAGTGAACGCAGCCGATGCGTTCGTTCGTCCCCGAAACATCATCGCTAACCCGAACTGCACAACGATTCAGATGGTGGTAGCCCTTCAGGCTATCGAACGCCTGAGTCATATCACGCGCGTGCATGTGTCCACCTATCAGGCGGCCTCAGGTGCCGGCGCACAGGCGATGAAGGAACTCGAGAACCAGTACCGTCAGGTGCTGAACGGCGAACAACCGACGGTCGAGAAGTTTGCGTACCAACTCGCGTATAACCTCATCCCCCATATCGACGTGTTCACCGACAACGGGTACACCAAGGAGGAGATGAAGATGTACAATGAGACGCGCAAGATCATGCACTCGGACGTGAAGGTAAGCGCTACTTGCGTACGTGTGCCTTCCCTTCGCGCGCATAGCGAGAGCGTATGGGTGGAGACCGAGCAACCGATCAGCGTAGCGCAAGCCCGCGAGGCTTTCGCCAGCGCACAGGGATGCGTGCTGATGGACGAACCGGATAAGAAGATATACCCCATGCCGCTGTTCCTCAGCGGCAAAGACGAGGTGTTTGTGGGACGTATCCGCAAAGACCTCACGAACGAGAACGGACTGAGTTTCTGGTGCGTGAGTGACCAGATCCGCAAAGGTGCCGCATTAAACGCAGTGCAGATTGCGGAGGTGCTCCTAAATCATAAATCATCAATTTGAAATCATCAATCTCAAATATTGAAATCATGGCGCCAGTCGGCTGCTGGGAGAGTCTGGCAGCGGCGATAGAAGCCGGTGCAACCAGTGTCTATTTCGGCATTGAGCACCTCAACATGCGCGCCCGCAGCTCGGTCAACTTTACCACCGACGACATGTCCGCCATCGTGGCGCGCTGCCGCGAGGCGAAGGTGAAGACCTACCTGACGGTCAACACCGTCATGTATCCCGAGGACCTGCCGCTGATGCGACAGATCGTCGACCATGCGCATGCCGTAGGCGTGGATGCCATCATCGCTTCCGACATCGCGGTCATGCAATATGCGAACGCCATCGATCAGGAGGTCCATCTGTCCACCCAACTCAATATCGCCAACACCGAGGCGCTGAAGTTCTATGCTCAGTTCGCCGACGTAGTCGTGCTGGCCCGCGAGTTGAACATGGAGCAGGTGGCGTCTATCTACCGCGATATTCAATCGCAACATATCTGTGGCCGCAGCGGTCAACCGATTCGTATCGAGATGTTCTGTCACGGTGCTCTGTGCATGGCGGTGAGCGGCAAGTGCTACCTCAGCCTGAACAACTACGGCCTCAGCGCCAACCGCGGCGCGTGCGTACAAGTCTGCCGACGCGGGTACACCGTCAAGGACAAGTCGTCCGAACTCGAACTGGACGTCGACAACCAATATATCATGTCGCCCAAAGACCTGAAGACCATCCATTTCCTCAATAAGATGCTCGACGCAGGGGTGCGGGTGCTGAAGATCGAAGGCCGTGCACGCGGCGCCGAATATGTGGACACCGTCGTGCGCTGCTACCGCGAAGCGGTGGAAGCTTGGCAGAATGGCGAGTATAGTAATGACGCCGTCATCGAACCGAAGATAGCGAATTGGAACGAACGCCTCAGCCGCGTCTTCAACCGCGGTTTCTGGGACGGTTATTACCAAGGCCAGCGGCTCGGCGAGTGGACGCATTCGTATGGCAACAAAGCGACCCGCACGAAGATCTACGCAGCCAAGTGCACCAATTTCTTCAAACAACTGAGTGTGGCGGAGTTCCTGGTGGAAGCCGTCGATGCGATAGACGAAGGGGCTGACCTGCTTATCACGGGCGAGACGACCGGTGTCTATGAGTGCCGCGCAGAAGGGATGCGCGACGCGGACGGACGCCCGACGAAATGCGTGAAGAAAGGGGAGTTTTTCTCCCTCAAAACCGATAAACTACTTCATCGAGGCGACAAACTGTTCGTATGGAAGGCGTAATGCACATATTCACTCCCGCGAGTGCGGCATGGTGCGGATGGACGATGTTGTTCCTCATGCTGTGTGCGCTGCTAAGCGAGATGATGCAACCGGGTGTGATCAGTCAGACCGGTGCTTCGCTGCGTATGCGTACGGAGCGTGTGTATAAGGATGCGCCTACCAACTACCTGAGTCAGTTCCTGATCACCCTCTTCCGTATCGGCACGCTGGCGATGGCGCTCTACCTGTGTTTTTATCAAGAGGGACCGTTCTCCTTCGACATCTTCGTAGCTATCTGCGGCGTAGTGTTCCTGGTCACCTTGCTGAAGATGCTCGGGGATGTATTGGTGGACTATACCTTCATGCTCTCCCGCCGCTTCACGCCGGCCTATGAGCATTACGCGAATATCATCACCATCACTTCGTGCATTCTCTACCCTTGCGTACTGGTGCTGATGCGGTATGGCAATGCCATCGCCAGCCGCTGGGTCTTGGGCGCAGTGGCCGTGGTCTTCTTCGCGTTATGGATATACCGCGCCTCGCGACATTTCATTGAGTCCCCGCGGGCCGTATTCTATTTCATCCTCTATCTCTGTACCCTGGAGTTGCTGCCCCTGGGTCTGATACTCTATCTAAGTTCGCAAACGATTAATTACCTATGATACAAAAGATTCTTTTTTCGCAACCCCAGCCGGCGACGGAGCATAATCCGTACTCCCGCTTGGCAGACCAGTTCGATGTGCAATGCGACTTCTATCAGTTCATTCATATCGAGGGTCTGGAAGCCCGCGAGTTTCGTCAGCAACGTATCAATCCGCTGGATTATACGGCGGTCATTCTCAATTCCCGTTTGGGCATCGAGCATTATTTTCGTCTGTGCGAAGAGATGCGCCTGAATGTACCGGATTCGATGCATTACTACTGCAGTTCCGAGCAGGTGGGCCTATATCTGCAGAAGTTTATTCAGTACCGCAAGCGCAAGGTCTTCTTCCCCGAGACGGGCAATAAGTTCGAAGACCTGCTGCCGGCTATGCACCGCCGTCCGAGCGAGAAATACCTGATGGTAGTGTCGGATATCCACACCAACGACCAGATCAATATGTTTGCCGAGAATGGCATACATGTCACGCCGGCGGTCATGTATCGCACAGTCACTACGCCTTGGCCTGCCGACAAACCCTTTGACTACGACCTGATTGCTCTCTTCACGCCGGCCGGCGCCAAGGCACTGCAGGAGAATTTCCCGGAGTGGCAACAAGGCAAGACGCTCATCGCCGCTTTCGGCGAAGGCACCATCCGTGCGCTGCAGGACGAAGGTTATCGCGTCGATATAGAAGCCGGTCAAGGCAAGGAGTTCGCTTCCCTGCCGATGGCTATCGCGGACTACCTGGAGAAGAATGCCTAATACGTTCCCGAAACAGAACAAACTCTGCGGTAAGTTGCGTATCGAGCAGTTCTACCGCGAAGGCAAGCGCTTTACGGCGTGGCCTTTGCGCGTGACTTGGGCACCCATCAGCAATCAGCAATCACCAATTACTAATACCAAGGTATTGGTCTGGGCGCCCAAATCGCTCTTCAAGCACGCCGTGCAACGCAACCACTTGCGCCGACTCATGCGCGAGGCCTATCGCCTCCACCAAGACCTGCTGGGCGATGCGCACTACTATATAGCGTTCAATTACATGGATAAAGAGGAACAGTCGTTTGCCGTGATCGAGAAAGCCGTATGCAAAGCTCTGAACAAAATAAGTGGAAAATAGTGCTGCGGAAGATCTTCCTGATCCCTGTCTACTTCTATCGGATCTTTATCTCTCCGCTCACCCCGCCGTCCTGCCGCTACACGCCGACCTGCAGTCAGTACATGGTGGAGGCTGTGCTCAAATACGGTATCTTCAAAGGCGGCTGGCTGGGCATCAAGCGCATCCTGCGCTGCCATCCCTGGGGCGGTTCCGGCTACGATCCTGTCCCTTGACACTTTAACGTTTTTACAGAGTAAAAACCATCTAACCATTTAACTATTTAACGTTTTCGAAGAAAACAACTATGCGAATAGATATCATTTCCGCTTGTCCGGAGTTGTTAGAGTCCCCTCTCAACCACTCGATCATCCAACGCGCGAAGACCAAAGGTCTTTGTGAGATATACGTGCATAACCTGCGGGACTGGACGCTCGACAAGCACCGTAAGATCGACGACTATGCCTTCGGCTTCAGTGCCGGAATGGTGCTGCAGATCGAACCCATCGACCGCCTCATCAGCCACCTGCAGTCCGAGCGCCATTACGACGAGATCATCTTCACCGCACCCGACGGCGAGCGCTTTGACCAGAAAGCGGCCAACAGCCTCTCGCTCAAGCAGAACATCATCATCCTCTGCGGCCACTATAAGGGGGTCGACCAGCGCGTGCGCGAGCACCTAATTACGAAGGAGTACTCCATCGGCGATTTCGTGCTGACCGGCGGAGAGATGCCGGCGGCGATGATGACCGATGCCATCGTGCGACTGCTGCCCGGCGCACTCGGAGACGTCGAGAGCGCACTCAATGACTCGTTCCAGGACGGACTGCTCGAAGCAGGCGTCTATACCCGCCCCGCAGACTACAAGGGATGGAAAGTACCGGACATCCTGCTCAGCGGCCATCAGGCCAAGATAGAAGAGTGGATGTACGAGCAATCCCTGGCGCATACGAAAGAGCGCCGTCCTGATTTATTAGGCGACGAATAAAATATCCTATCCTACCACGAAAGGCGCATTTTGCAAAATCTGCTTTACAATTTTATGTTTTATAACATATTTTTTGAAAAATATTTGGTGGGAATGAAAAAAAGCAGTACTTTTGCACCGTGTTTTTCATGGTATTAGATTTAAGGTTAAGTAAAAAGATTGGGTTGTCGGGAGACAACCTTCTTTGTTTTTTATGACATAGCTCTTGCGCATGTCATTTTTTTTTTGTACTTTTGCAGCGTAAATCATATTCGAATCATGGAGACACGTATTTCCCTTATCGGCGGTGCGAACGTTGATCTATCGGCTACCTTGGCCGACACCTTCATTGCGGCCGACTCCAATCCCGGTCATATCGACGTGGGTTACGGCGGCGTGGCGCGTAACATCGCGCATAACCTGGTGCTCTTGGGTGCCAAGGCCCAACTGTTCACGATCTTCGGCGGCGACCTATTCGGCGGGTTGCTGCAGGACTATTGCAAGCAGCAGGGTATCGACATTCACCTCTCGGAGAAAATCGCTCCGCTACGCAGCGGTATCTACTTGTGCCTCAACAACCGCGGCGGTGAGATGATTGCGGCCGTAGCCGACACCGACGCCATCCGCGAGATCACGCCCGAATGGCTCGAAAAGCGTATCGGCGAGATCAACCACTCCGACTATATCGTCGCCGACACCAATATCAGTGAGGACGCTATCCGCTATCTAATGGAGAACAGCACCGCGCCGCTCTTTATCGACGGCGTGAGTACCACCAAAGCCCATCGCGTCGTCAATGCGCTCGCTAAATGCAAACTGCCCTACCTCCATACCCTCAAGCTCAACCTCAAAGAGGCGCTGGCGGTCACCAACACGACCACTTATGCCGAGGCGGCGCAGCAACTGCTGGATATGGGTGTGGCGCATGTCTATATCACGCTCGGCAGCGAAGGCGTCTATTGCCGCAATGCCGCCGAAGAATGGCTCTTTCCCGCCCTGCCGGGTGAGATCGTCAACACCACCGGTGCCGGCGATGCCTTCCTCGCAGGCGTCATCTTCGCGCTGGCGAAGAATATCCCCTTCCCGCAAACCGCCCAATACGGTCTCATGGCGGCCCGCGCTACCCTCATGACCCCCAAAGCCGTCAATCCCGACATCGCAAATATATTACTATAATATGAATAAATTTTTATCTGTTTCGCCGGAAGTGGCGAAAGCATTGGAAGAAGGCGAGCCTGTTGTTGCATTAGAATCAACGATTATCAGCCACGGCATGCCCTACCCGCAGAACGTCGAGACGGCCCTGCGCGTGGAGCAGACCATCCGCGACAACGGTGCGGTGCCGGCTACCATCGCCATCCTCGGCGGCCAACTCAAAGCGGGTTGTACGCGTGAGGAGATCGAGTATTTAGGCAAGAAAGGCCAGGCGGTCATCAAGGCCTCGCGCCGCGACCTGCCTGTTCTCTTAGCGCGCAAGGAAGACGGTGCGACGACGGTTACCACCACGATGATGATTGCTGCCATGGCAGGTATCAAGGTCTTCGCCACCGGTGGTATCGGCGGCGTGCACCGCGGTGCGCAGCAGACTTTCGACATCTCCGCCGACCTCGAGGAACTGGCGCAGACACCCGTCATGGTCATCTGCGCAGGCGCCAAGTCGATCCTAGACTTAGGTCTGACGCTCGAGTACCTGGAGACCAAAGGCGTACCCGTCATCGGTTTCGGCACCGATGAACTGCCGGCTTTCTACACCCGTCATAGCGGTTTCGGCGTAGACTACCGTATCGACACGCCGGAAGAGTTAGCAGCGGCCTTCCAAGCGAAGTTAGACTGCGGACTCAAAGGCGGTATGCTCGTCACCAATCCGATCCCCGAGCAATACTCGATGCCGGCGGACGTCATCAACGCCGCCATCGAGCAGGCGCTGCGCGAAGCCGACAAAAAAGGCGTACATGGTAAACAATGTACGCCGTTCTTGCTTGCTAAGGTCAAAGAACTGACCGGTGGGGATAGTCTGGATGCCAATATCCAACTGGTGCTCAATAATGCCCGCTTGGCGGCATTGACTGCGAAAGCCCTAACTCGCTAATCCCTAATCGATAACCCTTAAGCCTTCTCTATCGCCTCTGCGATAGAGTTGGCTATTATGGCCATCTCCTCTGCCGGCAGGCTGAGTTTGGGGTTAGAGAAGAGCATGTCTTTCTCCGAGTTCAGCGGGATAAGGTGGATATGAACGTGGTTTACCTCCATACCTAATACCGCTACGCCTACGCGCTTGCAACCCGTAGCAGCCTTCAGGCCCTTCGCCACCTTCTTGGCAAAGCGCATCAGACTCGCATACTGTGCATCCTCCAGATCAAAGAGATAGTCGCTCTCCGGTTCCGATAACTTCGGCACTACGAGCGTGTGACCCTTCACCAGCGGATTGATATCCAGAAACGCATAGTTCTTGTCGTCCTCGGCTACCTTGTAACTCGGGATCTCACCTTTGATGATGCGTGTAAAGATTGTCATAACAGTTTAACCATTTAACCGTTTAACCGTTTAACGATTTCTCAAAGAGAAATCTCGAGGATCTCGTATTCCATCAATCCTGCGGGAACCTGCACCTGAGCTACGTCGCCCACTTTCTTACCCATCAGACCTTTAGCGATCGGGGTCGTCACCGAGATCTTGCCTTCCAGCGAGTTAGCCTCACCTTCGGTCACCAACTGATAGGTCTTCTCCTTACCTGTCTGGCGAACGCGAACGCGAACGCGCGTAAGGATCTGTACCTCGTCGGTCTTTACATCGTCGGCCTTGAGCACGCGTGCATCCATCAGTTTGGCTTTGATATGCGCAATCTTGCTCTCGAGGATACCTTGCTCCTCTTTCGCTGCGTCATACTCGGCGTTCTCACTCAGATCACCCTTCTCACGTGCCTCCGCAATAGCGGCAATCACACGTGGGCGCTCTACAGTCTCCAAGAACTGGAGCTCCTCTTTAAGTTTTTGCAGACCTTCTTCGGTCATGTACGTTACTGCCATAATATTGTGTTTTAATATTTTCTATTAAGTATCTCGTTCGCGATGATAGCCTTGCGAACTTCCTCCGGGTCCGTCAAATCCGGAACCTGCGTGGTTGTATTTTTTGTTTCTTCAATCATAAAAAAATAAGGCTTATGCCCCAAGGTTTTGTTAATGTTTTCGCCTTTTTTCTAAAAACAATAGAACTACGTTTTACTATTCTTTTTAGCTTTTTTCTAAAAACAATAGGAAACTTCACAGCCTCCTATTGCCATTAAACCTAAACCTTAACTATGAAAATTTATTGTTTTCAAGTGCAAAAGTACTGCTTTTATTTGATATGACCAAATTTTTTCGGAAGAAAAAGCAAAAAATTTCGTTTTTTCATTATTTTTGCGCTATTTTGCCCTTTAGTGTGGCGGCGGAGGCGTCCTCGATAGTGACTTGGACGAGGTCGCCGATCTTCTGATTGGTGCGGGGGAAGACGACCGTCTTATACTGCTCGGTGCGGCCAAACATGTCGTCATGGCTGCGCTTGGAGAAGCCCTCGACAAGCACCTCGACGGTCTTGCCTATCTCGCGTTGGTTGGACTCGAGCGAGAGTTGGTTCTGCAGCGCGATGATCTCGTTGAGACGGCGTACCTTCTCCTCCTCGGAGATATTATCCGGCAGGTGCTTCTGGGCATAGGTGCCCGGTCGCTCGGAGTACTTGAACATGAACGCGGAGTCAAAACCCACCTCACGCATCAGACTCAGGGTCTGGGCATGATCCTCGAGCGTCTCGTCGTGGAAGCCGCAGAAGATATCTGTGCTTATCGCAGCGGTCGGTAAGATACGACGAATAGCAGCGATGCGCTCCAAGTACCACTCACGCGTATACTTGCGGTTCATGAGTTTGAGGATATGGTTCGAGCCGGACTGCACCGCCAGGTGGATGAACTTACAGAGGTTCTTATGGTGGCTGATGGCCTCAAGGGTCTTGTCGGACATATCCTTCGGATGACTCGTCGTGAAGCGTATACGCATGTCCGGAACCGCCTCTGCAACAATCTCCAGCAGGTCGGCAAAATCGATTACCGATGTGCGATTATCGATTATCGATTCATAGCGATACGAGTTGACGTTCTGACCAAGGAGCGTGACCTCTTTATATCCGCGCGCTTGCAGGTCTTTGACCTCACGCAGGATAGACTCCACGTCGCGACTGCGCTCGCGGCCGCGGGTATACGGCACGACACAATAGGAGCAGAAGTTATTACAACCGCGCATGATAGAGACAAAACCACTGATAGAACGTCCGATACGGGCGGGGATGATCTGGCGATAGGTCTCAGTGGTACTCAGCTCCACATTCATCGCCTTATGGCCCTGTTCGCACTGCGCGAGCAGGTTAGGGATATCGAGATACGCATCGGGGCCCGCCACGAAGTCCACGCCGAAGTCCTGAATGAGTTCCTGACCCATACGCTCGGCCATACAGCCAATGACGCCGATGATCTTATCGCGATTATCGATATTCGATTTTCGATTATGGAGATGGGCCTTGAGTTCGCGGAGACGGGCTTCGACTTTCTGCTCAGCATTATCGCGGATAGAGCAGGTGTTAAGCAGGAGGATATCTGCCTCTTCCCATTGCTCCGTCAACACGGCGTCAGTGGTCTGCATAATCGCCGCCACTACCTCACTGTCCGCCACGTTCATCTGGCAGCCGTAGGTCTCTATGTAGAATTTTTTACTCATTTTATTTTAAAATAGTAGTACCTTCGGACTCCGCCTTCCTACGGAATTCCCCCGAAATTACGTTCGCACTAACGTGCAAACAACAATATTTTATCTCCAAAAACTAAAATAATACAAATATTTTTTACTTTTTTCGTTAAAATCTTGTATATTTGATTTTTTTGTAGTAATTTTGCACCCGCTTTCAAAAAGCGCGGGAAGTGGCGCAGCCCGGTAGCGCAACGGTCTGGGGGACCGGAGGTCGCGTGTTCGAATCACGTCTTCCCGACAAAAACAACAGCTTCGGCTGTTTTTTTTGTGGAATCACGTCAGCGGACGAGCGGGAGGTTGACTTCGGCGAGGGCTTGGATCTCGACGCCGATGAGGACGGGTTGCATATCGGTACTCTTCCGAATCATGTCGACCCACCATTCCGCTTCATCCATATCAGCAAAACCACTCACGCGCAGCGCACATCCGTCGCCCAGTACCGGCATCTTCTGCAGGTCGAAATCGCGGATGAGGAACTGCGAGAAGTTAAAGAGCGCCACTTGGTAGAGCAACTCATTGAGTGCTTCTTCGTCGGGTTGGGGCAAGCGCAAGAGCACGATGCTCGGTTGCTTGCGGTCTTCGCTCCACTGCTGTTCCTGTTCTTCTGCCTCTTTCGTCTCTTCTTCTACCTGTCCGCGGCGGTCAGCCAACGAGCCGGTAGAACCGCCTGCCTGGCTCTCCATACCCTGCCCCATCATCGCGAGCATGTCCTTCGCCATCGATCCTAATTCGGTTGTCGGATAGCGGCTGACGAGTTCCTGCAGTTCGGCGACGAAAGCCTCTTGTCCTTCGGTACGCGCCACGGAGACGGCATTGAGGAAGAGGAAACGGGGAGCAAGTGACCATTGGTCACTTAGGATTTGTGATTTATGATTGGTGATTGTTGATTTTACCTCCGCAAAGCGGCCATGCTTATACGCATCGTAGACCGCGTCATAGAGGGAATCCTGCTCGGCGAGCATGCGTCGCATCGAGGCGATATAGGCCTCATCATTGCGCAGAGCGCGCAGGCGCAGGTCCTCGAAGATACCGTCCAGCGAGGGATGACCGGTGAAGCGATCGACGAGTGCATGCAGCGTCTCTTCCGCCAGGAGATCATCCTCCACCTTGTCGCGGTAGATATAATAGAGCGCGATCATCGCTTCGCGCCACAGGCTGTCGCTCGCGGCGAAGTCTTGCGGCGTACGCGGGATCTGCTGAAGGTAATACTCGGGTTTATGCTGGTCGGTCTCCATCGGTGCAGGCCGTGAGACGGAATCCATCGCCATATCGAGTGTGTCCGTACCTTCGACCATCATCTCCTCGGGATACGACGCCACGACCTGTTTGTTCTGGCGACGCCAGTTATCCTCGAGCGGACGGTTGCCCCAGCGGCGTTTCCACTCCATCTGACCAGTTCGCATCAGTTGCGGGTTATAGAAATACCACTCGGCTTTCTGCGGTCCTCCACCGCCTAACATATTCGAGGTATTGACGCTTCGCGGTCCGCCGCCTTTGCGACCCAGGACGATGTCACGCGCTTCCTGCTCCTGCCTGAGCGAGTCGGCTTTCTCGGCTTCTATGAGGTCGGCGATGATTTGGTCCACTATTGCGCGCTGTTCTTCTTCGGTCTTTTGGCTGAGCGCCTGCAGCGAGTCCTGCAGTTGGGCTTGATTATAGGCGACTACCAGTTCGTTGAGCACTTCGGAGCGCTTCTGGGCGCGCGCATAGTCGGGGTGCTCCATCGTGAGGATGGTAGCCGCTTCGCGGTAGCACGGCTGGGCTTTCTCATACGCGCACATCTCATAATATAAGTCGCCCGCACGCACGAGGACAGCTGCTTTGGCCATCCCGGCTTGCGTAGCTTCCGCGATGGCTTTCTCGTACATCTCCAGCGCCGCCGCCGTATCTTTCTGAGCTAAATAGATATTTCCCATCGCGCCGTAGAGTTGATCCAGACGGTCCTGGTATTTAGACTGCTTGGTCATGGTACGCAGTTGGCGAATGGCGTTCTTGCCACCCATCTCCGCGATACGCACACGCGCGTTGAAGTCCATCTCGGTAGGCGGCGCGAGGCGTACCACCATCTTATATGCATCGGTAGCCTCTTGCTTATTGCCCTCCAACTCATACAACTGACCCAACACATACGCGAAGCGCGGACGGTATATCTTCCGCTTCTCGTACGGGATAGCTATCTTCACGAAGGGTATCGCCTCATGATAATGCTCACCTTTGAGCAGCACATCGGCTTTGACGGCCGAATAGAGGCGCGCGTGCTTCTTCGTGAGCGCATCGATATTGACGCGCTGCAGCATGTCTTCCGCCTCGTATTGCCAGCCCATCTCGGCATACGCACGCGCAATCCATAACTGGCACTGCGCGATCATGTCGGCATCGTTGGAGTAATGGTTGATGATATAGTTAAAGGTGCTGACGGCTCCGAGGAAGTCCCCTTTATGGAACTCCGCTTCGCCCAGACGAATCCATGCCAGTCCCATGTTGGCATTGAACTCTTCGGACTTGAGCCACAGTTTATATTTGGGATCGCTCGCCTTTTTCGGGTCGCGTTTTGGTTTGGCTTTGATTGAGTGCAGCTTGATACATTTCCGGCATTTCTCGATGGTCTTATCCATCTGGGAAGCACTGGATTCGGCTGCTTGGTGGTTAGACACCGGGTAGAGGTTCAGGATTTGGGTATAGTCATCGGTATTGGCATCGCGGATGGCTTTCAGACCCTCTTCGTACGCGACATTACCGTTGTAAAGGATATTATATTTGACTTTCGTCTGATGGAACGACCGGGTCGCCCAGGTGTTTTTCTGAGTGGAGCAAGAAGAAAGGAGGATCATCATCGAGAGGATGATGAGATTGGAGATTTTATATTTAAAATTGGAGATTTTCATTTCAGTCCTTTCACATGGCTCTGCGCCGCGATGAACTCCTTCAGATAATAAGGTTCGTAGTAGGCTAAATCTACAGATTTAGCATTGCTGATTGCTGATTGATGATTGATAATTGCACCCATGAATTGCGCTTCGGGCACGATATCGGGGATGTGGTGCCAGTTGGGTTTGGTGAAGACCTGCGCACATTTGGCTGCGCCGTCGCCGAAGAAATACACGTCTTCGGATCCTTCGTAGAGGCTGTCTTCGTTCTCAACGACTACGGCTTTGGTCTCCCCATTGATGACCGTATAGACCTCCATTCGGCGCGCATCAATCATCGGCATTAATATGCCTTCCTTGACGCCAGAGGCCTCTTTAAGCACCTTGAGCGTAGGGATGGGGATGAGGGGGATGTTGAGACCGTAGCATAGTCCCTTGGCGGTGCTGGTTCCGATACGCAGTCCGGTATAGGATCCGGGTCCTTCGGAGAGGGCTACCGCCTCTATAGAGAGGTCTTGCTCCCGCGCGAACGAGAGCAATTCCTCTATATAGCGAGGTAGCAACCGGGCATGGTTGCTACCTTCACGGCATATACACTGGTTCATCGGCTCGCCATCCTTGCAGATGGCGGCCGAACAAACCGATGTACTAGTTTCGATACATAGTATCGTCATATGCGCATTAGAACAGTTTAACCTCGCGCGATGCTTTTTTCTTCGGCCAGTTGAAGTGGTAAGCCAACTTGATACCGGCATCGAAGTAACCTACACGGCTTGCATACGTGTCTGTTGCAGAGAATACTGCCAAGTTCGCTGTTCCACCTGCACTCGGCGGGTTGGCGATATCCAGCAAT
>JAFSQV010000071.1 GCA_017446455.1 Paludibacteraceae bacterium | reverse complement strand
TATGCTACGGAATAATTGGTTGCATGCAGCAAGTGCATAACCAATTGGGAGCCGGATTACCGGAATATATCTACCAAGAAGCATTGGCTACAGAACTAACTACTAACGGCTTCACTATCCACAAGGAATTAGAATACCACCCGCTCTATAGAGGCCGGCAAATGAAAGCCTACTTAAAAATGGATCTGGTAGTAGAGAGTAACATAGGCAATATTATTATCGAATGTAAAGCCCTCAGCCAATTAACCGAACGGGAACACTATCAAACTTTCGGTTATCTGCGAGGAACAAGTTGGCCGGTTGCCATTCTTGTGAATTTCGGTGCAAGCCCTAAAGCTCAAATAGAGAGATATTATAATCATGACGGAAACATCGAAGTATTTTAACTATTTTTGGTATTTTTGCAAGCGAAGCGCATTTTTGTAAGGCGGTAGGGCGGCACTATCGAGTGCCGGGCAAAGGCTAAACGGACAAAGGCGGGCGTTGGGCTCGCACAAAAGAACGAATTTGGGCGATTAGACTCAGGCGCATTGAGCGCCGAACCGCCGCATTTTCGATTTAATAAAAGAAATTATGGCATTTTTTGAATTACATAGCGAGGCGAAGGGTGTTGGGCCGAGGGCGGGAGTGATACATACCGACCACGGAGATATCCTCACGCCGATATTTATGCCCGTCGGGACAGCCGGGACGGTGAAAGGTGTGCAGCGCAAGGAGTTGGAGGAAGACATCAAGGCGCAGATCATCCTCGGCAACACCTATCATCTCTACCTGCGGCCGGGAACGGAGATTCTTCGTCAAGCCGGCGGATTGCACCGGTTCGAAGGATGGACACGTCCGATTCTCACCGACAGCGGCGGTTTTCAGGTGTTCAGCCTGACGGATATCCGCAAGATGACGGAAGAGGGCGTGCGGTTCAGCAGTCATATCGACGGGCGGAAGTTGCTCTTCACTCCGGAAAGCGTGATGGATATCGAGCGCGAGATAGGCGCCGACATCATGATGGCGTTCGACGAGTGCTGTCCGGGTACGGCGGATAAGAAATACGCGAAAGACTCGATGGACCGCACGCACCGCTGGCTCGACCGCTGCATCGCGCGTTTCGACGGCACAGACGACCTATACGGCTACAAGCAACACCTGTTCCCCATCGTGCAGGGTTGCACGTATACCGACTTGCGGCAGGACGCATGCAAGCGCCTGCGGGATCTGGACCGCGACGGCTATGCGATAGGCGGACTGGCGGTAGGTGAACCGACGGAGGTGATGTATGAGATGATAGAGGTGTGCAACGACATATTGCCGACCGACAAACCCCGCTACCTGATGGGTGTCGGGACACCATGGAACATCCTCGAGGCAATCGCGCGCGGCGTGGATATGTTCGACTGCGTGATGCCGACCCGCAACGGAAGAAACGGCATGATCTTCACCTGGAACGGCGTGATGAATCTCAGGAACAAGAAATGGGAGGACGACTTCACGGAACTGGATCCCGCAGGCACAAGTTACGTAGATCATGCGTACACCCGCGCGTACGTTCGTCATTTAATACACGCGCAGGAGATGTTAGGGCTGGAAGTGCTGTCGATTCATAACCTCGCGTTCTATCTCGACCTTGTCACGCAGGCAAGGGAGCATATACTTGCCGGCGATTTTAGCGAATGGAAAGCCTCCGTTCTGCCGCAACTTATGACAAGACTATAATTTAAAAAAAAGAAAAATATATAGAAAATAATTTTCCTAGCAAGTCTCAGAATCATTGAAGCGGTTAGATTGGTATATTATCCGGAAGTTTTTGGGTACGTTCTTTTTCTCGATCGTGCTGATTTTGTCTATCGCTATCGTATTCGACATGACGGAGAAGATGGACGATTTCTTCGAGCACCAAGTGCCGCTCAAGGAGATAATTTTCGATTATTACCTGCCGTTTATCCCGTATTACATGAACATGTTCAGTTCGCTGTTCATCTTCATCTCTGTCATCTTCTTTACCAGCAAGATGGCGGGAAATTCGGAAATCATCGCCATCCAGGCCGCAGGCGTGAGTTACCACCGGATGATGGTTCCCTACGCCATTTCAGCTACTATTCTTTTTGCTTTAGGCGTGCTGCTCGGCGGATGGGTGATCCCGCGCAGCGCCGAGCGAATGCTCAATTTCACCGACAAATACGTGGAGCATTTCACGACGGAGAACGCCCGAAATATCCAGTTGGAAGTGGAACCCGGCACTATTCTCTATATCGAGTCTTTCCAGCGCCGCTCGGAGATCGGCTACCGCTGCTCCATCGAGTATTTCGAAGGGAAGACGTTGGTTTCGCGCCTCACGGCCGACCGTATCTACTATGATTCCTTGGAATACTGGCACCTCGACCATTACACGCAGCGTACGTTTGTGGGGCTGCGCGAGAGTCTGGAGCGGGGCGCGCGCAAGGATATCACGCTGCCGATCATTCCCGACGAGCTGTTTATCACCGCGCAGCAAGCGCAACAGATGACGACGCCCGAGTTGCACTATTATATCAAGCGCCAGCTGCAACGCGGCAGCGGGAACGTCAAGCCTTTCGAGGTCGAGTACCACAAGCGCTGGGCGATGCCTTTGGGTGCGTTTATCATGACGCTGCTCGGCGTGACGATGTCCAGCCGGCGCCAACGCGGCGGTATGGGTAAGAATCTGGGAATAGGCATTGTACTGACGGCTTGCTATATCCTTTTCTCCACCGTAAGTACCACATTCTCAGTGAATAACGTCATGTCACCGCTCATGGCGGCTTGGCTTCCGAACCTCGTGTTCTTAGCGATTTCTATTCCGCTGTATATTCGCGCAAGTCGATAAAAAAAATACAATTTGTCAACTCGATTGTACATTTTGTAGAAATTTGTCAGTTTTTGGCGAATATATTTGCACATCTCCACGAATGGCAGTACTTTTGCAATGTTTTTCGATGACACCTGCTCTCAAGGTACGCGAAGTGTCGCGGGATGCCCACGCATTGGTGCGAACGAAAAACAGGTATTAGTCTTAAAAAGAAAGGAACTAACTATGAAAAAGTATGCGAAAAAAGTTAGTTTAATTGTATTGACCGTTGTCAGCCTTTTGGCTGGAGTTAACTTCGCGGACGCCGCAAAAAACAATGATAATTTCACTGTTCGCTTCCGCGAGAACACGCTGGTAGTGACATCTACAAAGATGGAAGAAGCACGCATCTACTCGATGCAAGGCAAACTTCTCCAGAAAGAGCGTGGAAACTTCGTAGAATTCGAACTGGAGCGCGGTACATACCGCCTCTACGCGAAGGTTGACGGAGAGACTGTTTCCCGCAGAATTGAGTTGCGATAAACAGAAAGAGAGCCCTTGTGTAATGAACCCCAAAAGTTGAACAAAAAACTTTTGGGGTATTTTATGCTTAAAAAACATCCTTATGAAGAACGGTTGCTTGCCGTAAAATTATGTTTAGGAGGACGTCCTTTAAAGTCTGTAGCTCGTCAATTGGGCAT
>JAFSQV010000070.1 GCA_017446455.1 Paludibacteraceae bacterium | reverse complement strand
CTCACCGGCAATCTTGTACATGTTCGGGATCATCAGCAGCAGACCCTGCGAAGCGGTGAAAGTGGTGGTGAGCGCACCTGCGTTCAGCGAACCGTGAACAGCACCTGCGGCACCTGCCTCAGACTGCATCTCCTGCACGAGTACGGTCTCTCCGAAGAGGTTCTTGCGACCTGCGGCTGCCCACTCGTCCACGTTCTCCGCCATAGGCGACGACGGCGTGATAGGATAGATAGCTGCTACCTCGGTGAACATGTATGCCACATGTGCCGCAGCTGCGTTACCATCCAATGTTAAGAATTTTTTCTCTTTTGCCATAAAATATATTTTTAGGAATTAAAAATTAAAAATTACAAATTAAGAATTAGTATAAAAATCCTAAGAGCCACAGCGGGATTTGGTTGCCGCGGCCGGTCTCGAGTTCGCCGATAGCCGTCGGACGAATCGCATCGCGCGCGGTGCCTTTCTCCTTCACGTCGAAGAAATACTGGTTATCGACGATGAACATCGCCGAGCGCTCGGTGGCGTTCACGCGGTGCGAGCCATGCACGGTATTATAGAAGAAAGTCTCGTACATGTCGATCGGCGGGATGACACGTGTGAAGTCCATGCGCGCGACGTTGGTGTTATGCATATAGACGCGCGTCGGCTTCATCGGGAAATTCTTATCTTCCGGATAGAGGAGGTTGATCAGACGCGAGTCCTTGAGGTACTTGATATAGTTCATCACCGTAGCACGGCTCAGTCCGATCTCGTCGGAGATGCTGCTGACGTTGAGCGCACAGGGCGTCTCGCGCATCAGGATATACAGCAGTTTGCGCAGCTTATGCAAGCACGACACATCGATCTGCTTGATCATCAGTACATCCACCTCCAGCTGCGAGTTCATCACCTTGAGCAAGGCGGATTCAAAATTCTTACTCTCGAGGTAAGAAGGATAGAAGCCGTGATGCAGGTAGTTACGGAAGTACTCGAGTGGACGCACGCGTTCGCAAATCTCACGCGAGATAGAGGCATGATGCTGCAGGATCTCCTCCAGGGAGTACGAGCGGAAACGCAAACCCGTCTGCAGGTTCAGATACTCGCGGAAGGAGAAACCGCGCAGGTTGTACGAATGCACGATATCCTGCAGGTAGTTATTCTCCTCGTCGATCGGCATGACCGGCGTCGCGCAGAAGACGACATGCAGATTCGGGTATTTTATATAGCAGCGCTTGAGTTCACGCGACCAATGCGGGTACTTGAATATCTGGTCAATGAACAAGTATCGTCCACCGGCTTTGACGAATCGACTCGCCAACTCCACAATCGTGTGCTGGGTAAAGAAGAAATCATTCAGGTTCACATACAGACACGGACGAACGGGTTTGGGTTTGCGTCGCGACTTAATCGCCGCAATCTCGCGTTCGTACTGCTCCTGGTACGCTTGCTCAATCTCCTTGATACGAAACAGCATAAAATCCGTTTTGCCGACACCACGACCGCCCTTGATAGCAATCAGGCGATCCTCCCAATTAATCTCGTCCATCAGCTGCCGACGGATAGGCATAGACGCACGCTTCACGAGTGCTTCGTGAATCTGAAAGAATGCGTCCAGCATGGTTCTTCTTGGTTTCTCTTGTTCCATTTTAGGTTAATTTTGCTTAGGTTTTGTTAGTTTTTTCTCAATTTGGGCGCAAAGTTACGCAAAATATTTGGATTTTGCAATACTTACCTTGCATTTTTTGCAAAAAAATGAGGGTCTACGATTGTAAACCCTCAAAATTACACATTTTTTGTTAAAAAATGCACCTTTTTGTACTTCGATTAGAGACTGATAGCTCCACTCGGACATACGTCTGCGCAAGTTCCGCACTCGGTACAAACGTCCGGATCAATCGAATAGTGCTCGCCCTCCGAGATAGCACCCATCGGACACTCATCGATACACGTACCGCAAGCGATACAATCGGTAGAAATTTTGTAAGCCATAAAGCAATTTACGATTTAGTTATTTACCATTGGTTCATTTATTGCGTCATTGAGCCATTTTTTATTTGGCGCTGCAAAGGTAGTACTTTTTTTTGACACTACCAAATTATGGGGATAGAAAAATTTATTTTTTGTGTTTTTTGGCAGTTGCGAGGGCGGCCATCAGTTGGGCATTCGGCCCCGTTAACTCTTTGTCTGTCAGTCCTTTACGCTTGGCGTAGGTCGTCCAATCTTTCGCTCCCCCACTCAACACCGGCATCCCTAATTGCAGGTAGTGGCAATAGGCGATCGCGAGGGCATCCGTGGCATCCAATTTCTTCGGCATGTCTTCGTCCGCGATATGCATAAAACGCTGTAGCATACCGGCCACCTGTTGCTTGGTCGAATGACCGTTTCCGGTGATGGCCATCTTGATTTTCATCGGCGAGTACTCGTAGATCGGCACATCTTTGCTCAGCGCCGCCGCGATAGCTACGCCCTGCGCATGGACGATCTTGATCATCGTCTGCGGGTTCTTGTCCACAAACTGCGTCTCGATAGCCAGGCACGAAGGATGATACTTGTCGATGATCGATTGCAGAAAGAAAAATTCTTTCTGAAGCCGCGGATACTGGCCTTCGAGTTTATGCACGTCATATGCGCCAAACTCCAGTATGTCCACCTGTTGACCCACCGTGTGCAGCACCGCGTAACCCATGAACAGCGTTCCCGGGTCGACACCTAAGATAATATGTTCTTTGCGGACGGAGTCCTGCATAATTAAAAATTCAAAATTAAGAATTAAAAATTATTCTCTCTCGTGATTTCGGATAAATCCGCGGATAATAACCACCGCCGCACCGGCTATCAGTACGTAGTCCGCCCAAGGCTCTATCTTCGCGATACTCAGTCCGGCGCCAACGGCCAGAATCACCGCTCCTACAATCAATATAATCGTTGATAACTTCATAAACACTCATTCACTCTTCCTCTACGAGGAATATCTCCTCATCCGCATTGTGCATATAGTAATGTTCGCGCGCATAACGCTCCAGGCTGTCTTTGTTATGCAGCAACTGTATCTCCCGCTGTGCTTCTTCTGTTCCCGCGCGGTACATGTCGCGCTGCTCCTCCATCTGCCGAATCTCGCGATGCCGGCGAATAGAACGAATCAGACTCTGGTCGCCGATGAACAGAAAAATCGCCAGAAAGAGCAGGATCGTCACGACGTACTTGCCCCACTTGCGTACACGGATATATGTCCAAAACTCAGAAATATTCATTTTTCTTCAAATTCCGCTGCAAAATTACACTTTTTTTTGCATGTATGCAAATTTTTTTGTATCTTTGCGCCCGAATTGATGAAAATATACACATGAAAACTCGCTTTTCGCTCTTTGCGCTGCTCGTGCTAACCTGCCAAGTGCTGATAGCACAAACGCATATCAAGGTGAAGGATCCCAACACCTGGACGACCGACGAACTCACACCGTACGTAGGTCAAACGGTTATCTTTGATGTACCGATTATCGTGACGTCCAACGCGTCATATCCTTCCTACACCGTCTCCACTCGGCGTCTGTTTACGCCTACCAACCAAGCTATCCCGAACTCCACCGCCATCAAGACCGTTTCGTCGATGAACGGCAAGGGCGCGATGCAACTCTCGGGTCTCAGCAAAGAGTTGCGCTGCGGAGATAAGATTTTTAATCTTACGGCGAAGGTGAACAGTCCCACCGATCTAAGATACATTAGCAGCGACCCGTGCGTTAACTCGCGTGCGTATTACGACACCGTCAACGTGCGTCGGCTTGTCAACATAGCCGACTGCGACACCTGTCTGCTGGTCTGCACGTCAAACCTCGAGAACTACTTCATCGGCAACAACAACCACGATCGGCAGCGCAAGAAAGTGATCGACGCACTCAAGCATATCGATGCCGACCTGCTGGGCTTCGTCGAGTTGGAATGCGGCGATGCGGCCATCAAAGAGATCGTCAGTTATCTCAATACCAACCTGCCCCATCGCAACTACACCTACGTAGCAGACGGCACTTCCGCCAGCGGTTCAGACACCAAGGCTGCTTTCGTCTACGACAAGAAAATCCTCAAGACCTACGGTGAGTTGCAGGTCATCGGAACCGGTGCCGGCAAGGCGCGCAAAGCCATGCAGGTCTTTGAGCAGAAATCCAATGGCGAGCGGTTTATCTACTCCGTCAACCACTTCAAAGCCAAGTCCGGCGCCGGCACAGGTGCCGACGCGGACCAGCATGACGGACAGGGTTCGTATAACGCTACGCGTTGCCAAGAGGCACAGGCGGTTATCGACCTATACAAACGTCTCGTGCCGCAACTCGACCAGGATAATGACATCCTCATCATGGGTGACCTCAATGCCTATGCCAAAGAGGATCCGATTCGTAAATTCCTCGACTGCGGTATGATTGATCTCCATCGTGCATACCACGCCGACACCAGTTACAGTTACCAATATGGCGGGCTCGCCGGTTATCTCGACCATGCTATCTGTAGTTCCTCTATGTACAAACAGGTGCGCGGCGCAATCGGTTTCCACGTCAACTCAGACGAGAACGACAAATACACCTATGATAAGTCCGGTGACCAGACCATGTTCCGCTATTCGGACCATGACCCTGTCTTGGTGGGACTCCGGCTCGATGGTTCTGCGGCTTCGTATGACCCGCACCCGACGACCAATAACCTCGAGATCATGCGCGGTGATGCGAACAAACTCATCATTCGTGATGCCGAATCGACCGATGAGAAGATCGGTTACTACGCCATCTATGACATGAGCGGACGGCCAATAGTTGGCGCCACAAAGATCGAGAGTAACGCACACGTAGTGGACCTGCCTGCGTCCGGCGTCTATATCCTCTACATCTATTTCGACGCCAAAGTGTATCCGTATAAATTCATTGTGCCCTGATGCTGGACCTATTCTCGGAAATAGAAGAACCGGAGCGCGAGGAGTTAAAAGCCTTACGCAAAGAGCTCGAGGAGCAGAACTATAAGTACTATGTACTTAACGCCCCTACGATGTCCGACCGGGAGTTCGATGAGAAGATGCATCGGCTTCAAGCACTCGAGGCGCAATTTCCGGATATGTTCGATCCCAAGTCCCCTACCCAACACGTAGGAAGTGATTTGGGTAAAAAGGGTTTTGAGCAGGTCAAGCACCGCTATCCGATGCTCTCGCTGGCGAACAGTTATTCGCGCGAAGAGATTGAAGATTGGGTGCGCAAGTTGCCTTCGGGTGTGGAAATCGTGTGCGAACTCAAATACGACGGCTTGTCTATCTCTCTTTGGTACGAGCACGGCATCCTCGTCAAAGCCCTCACGCGCGGCGACGGGCAGCAGGGGGATAATGTGATTGACAACATCAAGACCATCCCTTCTATCCCTTGGAAAATCGACCGCACAGACATCCCCGAGTTCTTTGAACTCCGCGGCGAGGTACTGCTGCCATGGGAGCGATTCGAAGCGCTGAACAAAGAGCGCGAGCAACAGGAAGAACCGCTCTTTGCCAACCCGCGCAATGCCGCGTCGGGTACGCTCAAACTGCAAGACCCGCGCGAGGTGGCGCGACGCGGACTCGATGCTTATCTCTATTACATGCTCGGTGAGAACTTGCCCGGCGCCACTCATTACGAACGACTGGACACCGCGCGACAGTGGGGATTTCATATCTCCGACGCCATCAAGGTGTGCAAGAACGTCGATGAAGTGATGGCATATATCGCCTACTGGGACACCGAACGCAAGAACCTGCCGGTGGCCACCGACGGCATCGTGCTCAAAGTAAATAATCTCGCCCAGCAGGAAGAACTCGGTTTTACTGCCAAGACTCCGCGCTGGGCTATCGCGTATAAGTTCCCTGCGGAGAAACAGCTGACGCTGCTCAAAGAAATCACCTATCAAGTTGGTCGAACCGGTGTCGTCACGCCGGTCGCCAACCTCGAGCCCGTACAACTCTCCGGCACTATCGTTCAACGCGCGACGCTCCATAACGAAGACTTCATTCGCAGCCTCGATATCCAACCGGGCGACCGTGTCTGGGTAGAGAAAGGCGGCGAGATCATCCCGAAAATCACGGGTAAGGAACAAAGTGACGAAGTACAAAGTACAAAGGATTTTTCTTTTCCGGAGGTTTGCCCAGAGTGCGGGGCGAAGTTGGTAAGAGTGGAAGGTGAGGCGGCATGGCGATGCCCGAACGAAGCCGGTTGTCCGCCGCAGATAAAAGGCAAGATTGAGCATTTCGTTAGCCGCAAAGCGATGAACATCGACGGGTTGGGCGAAGAAACGATTGATCTGCTCTATCGTCAGAACCTGCTGCATAATATCGCCGACATCTACGACCTGAAACTCAGCGATATTGCGGCACAGGAACGGCTCGGCGAGAAGTCCGCGCAGAACATACTCGATGGTATTGAGGCGTCAAAACAAGTGCCTTGGGCACGTGTGCTCTTTGCGCTCGGCATCCGCATGGTAGGTGAGACAACCGCCAAGAAGATTGCACGCAAATACAACACGATTGATGCACTCCAATGGGCTACGGCCGAACAACTGTGCGCGATTGAGGATGTCGGACCGCAGATAGCCGAGAACATCGTCGCGTACTTCAATGATATCCGCAATTTGGAGATCCTCGAGCGCTTACGCCAAGCCGGTGTGCAATTCGAAGGCGAAGCGGTAGCAGAACCGACAAGCGATAAGTTAGCGGGCTTAAGCATCGTTATCTCCGGCACGTTCAGTCAGCATTCCCGCGACGAATATAAGGCGATGATTGAGGCGCACGGTGGAAAGAATGTGGGATCGGTATCTAAGAAGACGTCCTTCATCCTCGCCGGCGAGAATATGGGACCGGAGAAGCGCAAGAAAGCCGAAGATCTCGGCATAAAACTACTAACTGAAGACGAATTCTTAGGCCTCTTAGGTTCCTAGGTTCCTAGTCCCATAGTATAACGCTTATGAAACTGAAAGACAAAATATTTGATTATGTGTGTGGTAAGCAACCCGAGCGTTCGGCGCGTTTCCCGCACCTCGACCAACCGCTCAAGGTTATGCTCATCTACGAGAGCGATTACCTCGAGCGTAATGATGCCATCAAGACCATTCGCCAGGAACTGCTGCAGCGAAACATGGACATCACCATGTGGGGTTACGTCGAGAAAAAAGAGATCACGACGCTCATCCTGCCGCAGAGCCGCATCCTGGGACCGAGTGATTATAACCTGCTCGGCAAACCCCGCGACTATGTGCTGACAGACCTACAGGCGGAGCACTATGACTTACTCATCGACCTGACCACGCGTCCGCTGTTGCCGCTGCGCTACCTCGCGCTCTTCACCGATGCAGATTTCAAAGTGGGAATGAATCTCGGCGAAGGCATCCACGACATGCTCATCTCCCTACCCGATTTCTCGCCCGAACAAGGCGAGCAAGCAGAGATCGAAGCCTCGTGGCTCTTCAACCAAATAATGAAATACCTCACAACCATCAAATCCAATGATTAAAGGACTCGGAACCGCACTCATCACGCCGTTTGACGCAAACGGGAACGTGGATTATAAAGCCCTTGTGCGCGTACTCGACACCCAACTCACGGGATTCGTAGATTACCTCGTTGTGCTCGGTACGACCGGCGAAGCAGCTACGATGACGGAAGCCGAGAAACGCGAAGTACGCACCTTCATTCGCGATTACGTAAAGGGTCGTTTGCCTCTGGTCCTCGGTGTTGGCGGAAATAATACTGCTGCGGTTTGCGAGACACTCCGAACGATAGACTTGACGGGTTTCGAAGCGATACTATCCGTTTGTCCGTATTATAACAAACCGAACCAAGAAGGGCTCTATCAGCATTTCTGTGCGGTAGCCAAAGCTTCGCCCGTGCCCGTGATATTATATAACGTACCCGGGCGCACGGGCGTGAACCTCCTGCCGGAAACCGTGATGCGTATTTGGGAGACCCATCCCGACAAGATCGCAGGCATCAAAGAAGCCAGCGGTAATTTGGAACAAATAAAGAAGTTAATTGCGCTCGCGCAAGATAAATTGCTTGTAATCAGCGGCGACGACGGTATAGCAGTTGACGTTATGGCGGCAGGCGGCGCAGGATTGATCTCCGTCGCTTCGAACGCTTATCCCGAGGACTTCTGGCATATCGTTCACGACCAAGACGCAGCGCTCCAAGCGCGCTATGCGGAGACCGTTCGTCTGCTCTTTGCCGAAGGCAATCCGGTAGGCATCAAAGCGGTGTTGGCCAACAAAGGACTGATATCCAATAACCTTCGCCTACCCCTTGTTCCCGCGAGCCCCGAACTCCAACAACAATTGGCATAAAAAAAAGGACGACATCGTGTAATGAACCCCAAAAGTTGAACAAAAAACTTTTGGGGTATTTTATGCTTAAAAAACATCCTTATGAAGAACGGTTGCTTGCCGTAAAATTATGTTTAGGAGGACGTCCTTTAAAGTCTGTAGCTCGTCAATTGGGCAT
>JAFSQV010000069.1 GCA_017446455.1 Paludibacteraceae bacterium | reverse complement strand
GTGATTGAGGTAAATATCACCGCCACGAAAGTACTCACTCTGGATAACCGCGTAGTCATCTTACCGAATGGAGCGCTGTCTAATGGCTTAATCCAGAACTATAACGGACGGCCGCTGCGCCGTATTGAGTGGCTCGTGAGCGTAGAGTACGGGGTGGATGCTACGGCATGCAAAGAGGCTATCCTGAAGATCGTGAATAGTGATCCGCGCGTGTTGCAGGAAGATACGGACATGAAGCAACTCTATAAAGAGTTGAACATCTCCGCTTACCAACTCTCGACGGTGAACTATCGCATGGATGCTATCCCGGCACCATTTGTGGCATTGAAATCCCTCAACGCGAATGATATCACTTTCGTGGTGCGTGCTTGGGTGCGTGCGGATGATTTCTGGGGTGTGTTCTTCGATCTACAAGAGCAATTCTATACTGAACTGCCCAAACAAGGCTTCGGATTTGCTTATCCGCACGTGGTGGTAGAAGATTTGAAGCGTAAGTAGTGGAAGTTCTCTTAGGCAAGACATTGACTGAACTGCAGGACGTGGCGCTTAGCGTCGGCTTGCAGAAGTTCGCGGGTAAACAACTCGCGGAGTGGTTATACGTGCGCCGTGTCACGTCTTTTGATGAGATGACTAATATTTCCATCAAAGGACGGGAAGCCCTCAAAGCGAACTATACGATTGGTCGTCGTGCCCCTGTCAAAGAGGCCGTCAGCGTCGACGGTACAAGGAAATACTTGTTTCAAATAGGCGAACAGTTCATCGAATCGGTATATATCCCCGAAGAGGATAGAGCTACGCTCTGCGTGTCCACGCAGGCTGGGTGTAAGATGGGATGTAAGTTCTGCATGACCGGTACACTCGGTTTTCACGGTAATCTCTCTGCGGCTGAGATCCTCAACCAGATTTTCTATTTTGACGACTTGAGCAACCTGGTCTTCATGGGCGAAGGAGAACCGATGGACAATCTCGATAATGTCTTGCGGGCGCTGGAGATTATGACCGCGCCGTACGGGCCTGCTTGGTCACCCAAACGTATCACGGTTTCGACGGTGGGTATTCCCGCGATGAAGCGCTTCTTGGACGAAAGTGAATGTCATGTAGCGGTGTCGATGCATAATCCGTTTGCAGTCGAGCGCGCGCAGATCATGCCGGCTGAGAAACTGTTCTCCATCACGGAGGTAGTCAACCTTCTCAAACAATACGATTTCTCCCACCAGCGTCGCGTGAGCTTCGAATATATATGCTGGGCAGGGCTGAACGACACTATGCGGCATGCCAAAGAACTGCTGCGCTTGCTAAAGGGGCTTCCTTGCCGCATCAACCTCATTCGCTTTCATGCGGGCGTGGAGGATATAAAAAACGAACGCCGTTTTCCGGCGTCCGATGAGAAACACATGGAGTTTTTGCGGGATTACCTGACTGAACACGGGCTTACCACCACCATCCGTCGTTCCCGCGGCGAAGACATCCTTGCCGCCTGCGGTATGCTCGTTAACTCTTTAACTCGTTAATTCGTTCACTCTTTATAAGAGTTTACTCAACTCTTCGTAGTATTTCGGTGATACCGGAACGGGTTTGATATCGCGGATATCGAGTTCGGCCTGTATCATTCCTTCTTTGTCGCGACGCAGCACTTTCACGTGGCGCGGATTGACGAAATACGAGCGTTGACAACGGATGATGCCGTGTCGCTCCATCAGGTCTTCAATACCCCGCATAGACTGCCTTAAAGAGTATTCCTTCTTATGCTCTCCCTCCATATAATGGATAGAGATATAGTTCTCTTGCGCCTCGATATAAAGAATCACGTCGTGCGCGATGACTAACTTGAGTCGACCCGTACTGTCCGCAAAGCGCACCAGGTCTTCTTCGTTCACATCGATCTCGTCCGGACGCACTAGCGTCAATAGCATCGCAAAGATGATATACGGATACGAAATGGTGGCGAACGACAGACGCAGGCACTCTCCTAAGGCAGGGAAATAACCGTAGTCGCCGTATAGCAGGGCTACGTATAGAGCCGCAAAGCAGGAGAACACGAACAGTTCACCTAATGACCAGATAGTGTATTTCCACCAACTCATGTGTATGCGCGCGCGCAATATAGTCATAGGTACGCGCGAGAGCAGCATCACGCCAATCAGGATACAAGTCAATAGCAAGGTGTTAATCGTCGGGCCCGGGACTACACTCAGGAAATTCGTCATCCACTGACTCTGATAAATCAGCACAAATCCCAGAAAGAATACCGGCAAAGCCAGTATATGCATCAGCATCGCCGACGGCGAAGTTATAGATGCGGGTGTTTTTGGTAGTTTTTTCATATACATTTATGGTGTGACAAAATACAAAGTTTGATTTTTTCGTCCCTATATTTGTGTTTTAGTCATCAAAACAGTGGATTTCGTCACTTTCTTTCGTCCCTAATCACATTTTCTTGTACGGCTGAACAAATAGCAGTAATTTTGCACCGTCAAATTAAAAATTTGTTGTTTAACAATCAATTGTATCAATTATGGACAAGACTTTTATTATTCAACCCGAAAGCGGTTTGCAATTCAACTGGCGTGAAATAGCTGCAGATCCGAGTGGTCGTCATGAGTCCAACATCGATTTGGTAGCCTATAAAGCACTCTATATAAATAAGATCGCCCAGGCACGTGCGCGTGGATTGGAGCCTGTATTGGTTAGCCTTCCGGTTATGGATGAGAACCGTTACTTTGCTTTCATCACCCGCGGAATGAGTATGCAGGAGCGCAAGAACTTGCTGTACTGGTTAGGCGGCAAGACGGAACGTCTGCGTAACATCCACGAGTTGTATAACTTAGCGCTCTTCCGCTTGGCGGCGACCCAGTGCGTGCATATCATCGACATCACGAGTCCTATGTTGGCTAACCCCAACTACAACGAGTTGCTCGAGCAGAACGGTGTGACGCTCTCCGAAGCAGGTGAGTCACTCGTGAACGCCGAGATGATGAAGGTTCAAGAACACGAGACTGCCGCTTAAGCAGCCTCGTGTATTTTTTTATCTGCGCTGTGCTGCTTTCGCACGCTCACGGGCTAACTTCTGTTGCTCGCGCTGCATAGCTTCCAGACGCTCCATGAAGCCGGATTTCTTCTTGCCGGCTTTCTTCTTTTTATTCTCTTCCATCTCTCGAAGCATCTTCTCGTCATCCAGTGCCCAGCGGAAAATCATCGTCTGGAGGATGGTGATGAAGAGCGAGAGAAGGTAGTAGTAACTCAGACCCGCTGCGTAGTCGTTGAAGATAAAGAGGAACATGAGCGGCATCGCGTACATCATGTACTTCATGAACTTCATGTTCGGGTCGGTCGCCTGCGACTGCATGGTGATGAAGGTGTAGCCGAAGTTGGCGATCGTCATCAAGAGGCAGAACAGCGACAAGTGGTCACCCAGCAGCGGAATGTTAAAGCCCCAGTGGAAGACGGCGTCGTAGGTCGAGAGGTCGTCCGCCCACCATAAGGACTTACCGCGTAACTCGATAGCCGTCGGCAGGAACCAGAACATAGCCATCAATACCGGGAATTGGAACAACATCGGCAGACAGCCGCTCATCGGGTTCACGCCCGCTTGTTGATAGAGTTGCATAGTCGCCTGCTGTCGCTCCTGCATCTTCTCTGCCGGAAACTTCGCATTGATCTCTTCAATCTGCGGACGCAGCGCGCGCATCTTCGCGCTCGACTTATAAGATACGAATACAAACGGCAGGATGATGAGCTTGATGACGATGGTCATCAGCAGAATCACGATACCGATATGCAAGCCCCAGCCGGTGAACAGGTCGAACATCGGAATGACGAGGGCCGTGTTGATCCAACTGACGATTTTCCATCCCAGCGGCACGAGTTTGTTCAGTCTCAGACGCTCGTCGCGTGCTACACCATCGTCGTAGGCCTTGAGGGTATGGTAGTGGTTCGGACCGAGATAGAAGCGGAAACCCGTCTCCGTGCGGCCGTTCAGGTCAAAGGGCACAGAGGTCTGGGTCGTATATTCCTTGATATAGCCGCTGTTCTTTCCTTGAACGGTAGAGGTGAAGTACGACGAAGAGAACGCATCGTCGGCGATGAGTACGGATGAGAAGAACTGGTCTTTATAACCGATCCATTTCACGCGCGCGGACTCTTTCTCGCTGTCGTCTTTGTTCTCGCTCAGTTTCTCCATCTCGCCGCCGGTCACCATGTACTGCAACTGCGCATAGCGCTCCTCGAACTTACGTCCCTGCTCGTGTTGCGGAATCAGTTGACGCCAATGGAGTTCGAGCGAGTTCACGTTCTGCGCCAACTCGTTCTGCATGTTATGCGGTACGAGCGCCAGGTGCACCATATAATTGTCCGACAACTCATATACGAAGTCGAGCCAAGCGTCCTCGGTCGTTCCCGGCAGGCGCATGATAGCCTTGCGCGGATCGCCGGTCTCCACGGGCGTGAAGATCAGATTAGAGGTGTGCAAGATACGATTGTTGATGGTGATGAGGGTGAATCCGAACGACGACTCGTCGGCGCGGAACAAACAGAGCGGGTTCACCGTGTCTCCGGAAGCGTGGTAGTCGAGCAACTCAGCGCGCTGGATCACTCCGCCGTAGGACGAGAGCGTCAATTTCAGGTGCTCGTTCTGCAGTGTGATCCATTGTTCTTCGGGCTTAGACTCCTCTACCTTTTCAGGAGCGGTCGCATCCGCTGCTTCTAAGCTAAGCGAGATAGAGTCGGAGATACGTTGTGCTTCCACCATCGCCTGGCGAGCCACACTGATTGAGTCTTGTACGCGTTGGCGCTCCGCTAACTCTTCCTTAGAAGGACGGTTGAGCAGTGTGAACCCAACGATAATTGCGGCTATCAACAGAAAGCCGATCCATGTATTTTTATCCATTTCTTATATATAGTTGTTTTCTCTAAATTCTAATCTCTAAACGCTAAACGTTTTAAAACTTGCCGAACATGATTCCTACATATAATCTAGGACCGGTCGGCGTCATAAAGTTGCCCCAATTAACTCCGTTTTTCAGGTCGGTCAGGGTACTACCCGAGCGACCGAAGGGAAGCATGTAGTCAATGCGAAGCAGCAACGCCATGTGACTGTTCAGGTCTATCTCGATGCCGATGTACGGGTCGAGGTAGAAGAAGGGTGTCTGTGTGTAGGAAGCGTTATAGACGGTAGTGTCCGTCGTTCCTTCCGGAACATAGGTATAGGGATTTTCCGGTAGGTACAGTCGCTTCATCACGCCGCCGCCCAAAGAGAGACCTAGCAACGGACGGGTCTTGCCCAAGCTCAGATAGCCGTCGCACAATGCGCCTCCGTAGCCGATACGGATGTTACCGTGGCCGCGAAGGGGCATGATGGACATTCCGCCTTCTGCACCTACGTGGATATGATTGAGCAGGTGTACGCGCAATGTACCGCCCAAACCCAGACTCACACCGTCTTTGGGCAGGTTCTTGACATATTCCTCATTACCTAAACCGGCATTGCTGAAAATCTTACGTGGGTCGTCGGAGAACATATACCCGATGTGCAGCATCATTCCTCCGGAGAAACCGGTATAGACTCCTGCACCGCTCTTACGCACCAGCTCGCGCGCAGAGCCTAATTGTTGTTGTACGGCTGTGCCCAACTCTTCCTCCTGTGCCTTTAGACACAGGGGAAGAATGAGCAATGCTATTAAAAAGAGTTGTTTTTTCATTCGGAAATGATATCAAATGCAACATCCATCATGTTGGTGAATGTGTTCTGGCGTGCCTCGGCGGACAGTGCCTCTCCGGTCAGGATATGATCGCTTACGGTGCAGATCACCAGCGCTTTCTTCCCTGCGCGTGCGGCGTTCATATACAGTGACGGAGCTTCCATCTCATCGGCCAGCACACCCATCTTCGTCCAATTACCCTTGCGCGGGTCTTCGGAGTAGAAAATGTCGCAAGCCAGCACGTTACCTACGTGGTATTTGTATCCGCGTTTCTCAGCGGCATCTACCGCCTTGCGGCACAACTCGAAGTTAGCCAGCGGAGCGAAATGACCAGGCAGGTTGTATTGTGCGCCGTAGTTGCTGTCCGTACAGCTGCCTTGAGCAATCACGAGGTCACCGAGTCCTACATAGGTCTGACGTGCACCACACGAGCCTACGCGAATGATCGTGTCCACATCGTAGAAATTGAATAACTCATACGAGTAGATACCGATCGACGGAATACCCATACCGTGACCCATAACCGTCACTTTCTTGCCTTTGTACGTACCCGTATACGCTAACATACCACGTACATTGTTTACCAAAACAGGGTTCTCCAGATAGCGCTCGGCCATCAACTTCACGCGAAGCGGGTCACCTGCCATAATCATCGTCTTTGCGATTTCTCCATACTGCGCACCAATGTGCGGAGTCGGGCAATTTTCTTTTGCCATAATTGTGTTTTTTTAAAGGTTATTTATTATCCGTTATATTTATACCATTCAATGGCTTTCTCGAGGTCCTCAGGCGTATCAATGCCGATGGTCTCCCGGTCGGTCACGCCTACGCGAATCGTGTAGCCGTTCTCGAGCCAGCGCAGTTGCTCCAGCCGTTCCTCTATCTCTCGCGGACTCTGCGCCAACTTCGTGATCTCAGCCAGCACGTCTGCGCGGTAAGCGTAGATGCCGATGTGGCGGTAATGACTGCCGTCCGCGCAAGCGATGACCTTCCTCGAGAAGTTCTGCGCGATGCCGGTCGTCTTGTCCCATGCCACTTTCGGTGTATTCACATTCTCCAGCGCTTCCTGACTGTCTTTGTCCGTGAAAGGACGCACGAGCGTCGCTATCTGTGTATCCGGCGCCTCAAAGCACGCCATCAGCGTCTCTATCTGCTCGGGCTGGATGAAAGGTTCATCGCCCTGTATGTTAATGATCACGGTGTCCGCATCGTTCTGCGCACGCCAGGATGGGGTAGTGATCGCCTCGTAGGCTTCCAGACACCGGTCTGTACCGCACTTATGGTCGGCGCGTGTCATCACCACTTTGCCGTCGAACGACTCCACCGCATCGTAGATACGTTCGTCGTCGGTCGCAACAACCACCGTGTCCAAGGCTTTGCTCGCCTGTGCATACACGCGGTGGATCACCGTCCTATTACAGATCTCTGCCAGCGGTTTTCCCGGAAAACGGGTCGAACCGTACCGTGCAGGGATAATTCCAATATATTTCATAAATTACCCATTACCAATTATAAATCACCAATCTCCACTTTGTGGAGTAATGTCATCGCGCCGTTAATCGTCTTCACGTTCATAATCGTGATGTATCGCCGTCCGGTCGGAACACCTTTTTTGTCGCGTTCTTCGTTCAGCATACAGCGCTCGGGGCGTGTCGCGGCGTACTGAATCATATTGCCGAACACTTCCGACTGCCAGTACGCATCTTTGTGCTGCACCAGATACATCGTCATTCGCTCACCTTTGAGCAAAATCTTCTCAATACCTAAGCGGCAGCATATCCAGCGCAGCCGCACGACATCCAATAACTCTTCCGCCGCTTCCGGCAGTGCGCCGAAACGGTCGATGAGGCGTTTGCGGAAGTCCAGCAACTGTTCTTCGCTGCGAAGGCTGTCCAATTCCCGATAGAGCGTGATTCGCTCGGATATGTTCTCGATATAATCCGTCGGGAAGCACACCGGCAAATCCGTCTCTAACTGGCTGTCGCTGCACCAAGTCATTTTCTCATTTGGACATTTACCATTTACCATTTGGTTCTCATCGGAGCCGAGTCCTTCTTCTTCGCGGAGTTCTTCGATCGCCTCGTTCAGAATCCGCTGGTAGGTCTCGTAGCCGAGGTCGGCGATAAAGCCCGATTGTTCGGAACCCAACATGTTTCCTGCGCCGCGGATGTCGAGGTCTTGCATCGCCAGACTGAATCCTGCGCCTAACTCCGCGAACGTGCTCAGTGCCTCGAGTCGCCGTCTTGCATCTTCGGTCAACAACTCTTTGTCCGGCGCGATGAGGTAGCAATAGGCTTTGCGGTTCGAGCGTCCCACGCGCCCGCGCAATTGGTGTAAATCGGCCAAGCCGTACTTGTCGGCGCTGAAAATGAGGATGGTGTTCACGTTCGGGATATCCACGCCCGACTCGATGATGGTCGTCGAGAGCAGGATATCGTAGTCGTAGTTGATGAACGCCTCGAGCCGCTCTTCCATCTCGCCCGCCGGCAGTTGTCCGTGTGCTACCACGATGCGGGCTTCCGGTACCAGTTTCTGAATCCGGTGCTCGATACGCGGTAACACCTCGATGCGGTTGTTGACGATGAACACCTGTCCGTTTCGCGCCATCTCCAACTCTATCGCCTCTTTGATGAGGTCTTCGTCGTCGATAGTGATCAGTTCCGTCTGAACGGGGTAGCGGTTCTGTGGCGGCGTGGTCATCACACTCAGGTCGCGGGCACCCAATAGCGAGAACTGTAAGGTTCTCGGTATCGGCGTAGCCGTCAGTGTCAGTACATCAATGTTCGTGCGCAGGCTCTTCAGTCGCTCTTTGGCCGCCACACCGAACTTCTGTTCCTCATCGATGATCAACAGTCCCAAGTCGTGCCATTTCACGCTTTTGCCGATGATCTTATGCGTGCCGATTAATATGTCTATCTTGCCGGCCTCGAGGTCCGTCAGCAGTTCTTTGGTTTCTTTCGCACTCTTCAACCGGCTCAAAAACTCTATCCTTACCGGCAGATTCTTCATTCGCTCGGTGAAGGTGTTATAGTGTTGCAGCGCCAGCACGGTTGTTGGAACCAATACCGCTACTTGTTTGCCGTCGGTTGCCACCTTGAATGCCGCGCGCATCGCCACTTCCGTCTTACCGAAACCTACGTCGCCGCACACCAGCCGATCCATCGGCATCGGACTCTCCAGGTCGCGCTTTACGTCAGCTGTCGCCTTCGCCTGATCCGGCGTGTCTTCGTAGAGGAACGACGCCTCCAACTCGTGCTGCATGTATCCGTCGGGCGAGTAGGCAAAACCCTTCTGCTGTTTGCGGGTGGCATACAACTTGATCAAATCCCGCGCGATGTCTTTTACCTTGTCCTTCGTCCGCTCCTTGAGTCGTTCCCATGCACCGCTGCCGAGTCGTGCGATCGTCGGTTCAGAACCCTCACGCCCTTTGTACTTACTGATGCGGTGCAGGTTATGAATGCTCACGAACACATTCGCCCCGTCGCGGTAAATCAACTTAATCATCTCCTGCGGCTTGCCGTTCACCGGCGTCGTGACGAGTCCGCCGAATTTCGCTATACCGTGGTCGCTGTGTACCACATAATCGCCTATCTGCAACTGGTTGATCTCGCGCAAGGTAATGATCGCCTTACCGCGCCGCGCGTTTTCACTACTCATCGTCACGCGGTGGAAACGCTCGAAGATCTGATGATCAGTATAGCAGCAAATCTTCAGCCCCTTGTCCACAAATCCTTCATGCAGCGTACTATTAATTCCGATAAACGAGATATTGGCGTCTTGTGCTTCAAAGATCGCTTTGAGACGGTCTAATTGCTTCGTTTGTTCAGCTAAGATATAAATCTTATATCCGTCGTCCAGGTGTTTCTTAATATCTTCCGTCAGGATGTCGAACTGCTTGTGAAAGATAGGCTGCGGCACGGTGTCGAAAGCGATCTTGCTATGTGTCGCAAACGTACTCTTCTCGGCGATCTCGATGGTCTTGCGCTTTCCTAAGTCTCCTATGGCTCCTAAGACTCCTAATCCATCTAGTTTAAACCGCACCATCCCGAAATCGTTGCTCGCCCATACATAATCCTCGCTCAAATAATCCACGATGGTGGACGCTTGGCTCTCGGCTTTCGGCTCTTGGCTCCCTCCGACGATCTCCGCGCTCTCCACGCGGTTCTTGCTCAACTGGTCTTCGATATCGAACTCGCGAATGCTGTCTATCTCGTCGCCGAAGAAGTCAAAGCGGTAGGGGATGTCATGCCCGTAACTGTAAATATCGACAATCGATCCGCGAACAGCGTACTGCCCGGGCTGGAACACAAAATCCACACGCTCAAACCCCAACTCACTCAACTGCTCACTCAGTTCGGATTGCTGAATTTCCTGTCCCACCTTGAGCGTCATACTCAGTTTTGTCAATTCTTCTTTGGCGGGTACGGGTTCTGCGATCGCCTCGGGGTAGGTGACGATGATACGGGGTAGCGTCGTCAGCGTCTCTGTGCGTTGTATGACGGCGGCATCATCAACCGTCCTCCGGTGTTTACTGCTCGGAAAATATCCTGCGTCCGCGCCGATGGTCTTCAAGTCCGCGTATAGGTATTGTGCTGCTTCTGCATTATCTAATATGACAAAGATCATTGGGGTCCCCGAAAATTTTGAATTTTTGGGGAGAGCGAGCTCGCCGGAGGACCTATCGTCAAAACGAGGTTTTGTCGCGTGTCCGACGGCGCATGCCGCGATGGCCAGCGCGCGCGAGGATGCGTGCAAGCCGCTCAATAGTACATGTGCGTCAGTGTGCGCCAGTTCCTTCCTGACGGCCGCCAGTTCCGGGTGCTGCCCAAACAGTATTTCTAACTCTCCTATATTCACGCGCGCAATAACGCAAAATAAATTCGGCTGCAAAGATACAACATTTTTTTGATATGTGCAAGCGCGCGCACGTTTTTCCATAATTTTTGCCTTTTTATTTGCTTGTTATACTCGCGGTGTAGGCGGTGATCACTTATCGCGCTTCGTTGTCCCCGCTCTGCGCGAGGACGGTTCGCCTCTCGCGTCCGCCGCTTTGCGCCGCCCCGCCCGCGAGGTGCTCAATGCGAGTGTAGCCTATGCAGCATGTGACATTTGTTGTTTACGCAGGATAGTATCCGATATGGTGATCTTTTTTTGCTGTTTGAGGGGGCTTTGACTATTCTGCCGGATAGTATCCGGTGTCTTAGATTACGTCCCCGATACGGAGCGAGAGCTCAGCCTTTATTTGCACTTCGGTCACATTTTTGTGGCCGTTTTTTTTATTTTCTCTTGCATATATGAAAAAAATGTGTAATTTTGCGCCGCAAAATCAAATCGCTGGCCTTGACAGCGTTAAAAAGCAAGGACAAGAGATAAAATAAGGGGCGTTCCCTATGCGCGTCGGGGTAATATCGTATCCTGCACTACCCGATATATACTTGGTATATATCCCGTGATTTTGATTCGCGGGATATATTTTGTGTATATCGCACCCTTTCATTCTGCTTTCATCCTGCTATCCCGAAGCATGCCTTACCGTAGGATAGCAGTAAGATACCCGTAGGATAGCCGTAGGATAATACAAAAAGCCCGTAAAAAATGTGCGCTTATACTATATATACATAGTATATATACTTTTGGTCGAAGATTTTATACTCCCATAACAAATTTTACCGGCAACATCACGACGGGGATGGTGATGACGAGGATGCCGATATTGCATGTGTGCAACTTTTTTTATAAAAAAGTGCAAAAAAATTTGGTCATGTCAAAAAAAAGTAGTACTTTTGCAGCGTGAAATGAACGAGGGGACCCGAAAAGGTTCCCTCGCTCGCGTAAAACTATGGATAAAAATCAACTGCAAAACTGGATTGAGGAGTACCTGAAAGGTACGGATTATGAACTGGTGACGCTGAGTGTGTCGCCGAGTAATGACATCCTGGTGGAGGTCGATCGCCTCGAGGGCGTAGACGTGGAGTTCTGCGCGGACTTGAACCATTTTCTCGTGGAAAAAATTGAGCAATCAGCAATTAGCAATCAGCAATCAGACTTGGATTACTCCCTCGAAGTAGGTTCTGTCTCGCTCACCGATCCGTTCAAGACCAAGACCCAGTATTTCAAGAACCTCGGGCACGACGTCGAGGTGCTGGCGAAAGGCGAGAAGGACGAATGGAAGAAGTTCAAAGGTCTGCTCGTCTCGGTAGACGACGAGACCTTCTCCGTTGATATCCAGGAGCGCGTAGCCGTGGAAGGCAAGAAGCGCAAAGAGCTGCGTACAACCACCTATACCTGGCGGTACGACGAACCCAAATATGTGAAATACGATTTAAAATTCTAAATACAAAAATGGCAACAAAAAACCAAGACACGATCAATTTGATCGACATCTTCTCGGAGTTCAAGGACTTCAAGAGAATTGACAAACAAACCCTCATCAACGTGTTGGAGGATTCCTTCCGTAACGTGATCGCCAAGATGTACGGTACGGACGCTAACTACGACGTGATCATCAACCCCGACAAGGGTGACCTCGAGATCTACCGCAACCGTCTCGTGATGGAAGACGACGACGTAGCCAATCCCGAGAACCAGATCTCGCTCAGCGAGGCACGTGAGACCGACCCCGAGATCGAGGTAGGCGAGGACTTCACTGACAAAGTGGAAATGCAGTCCTTCGGCCGTCGTATGATCCTCAACCTGCGTCAGACGCTCGCATCGAAGATCCTCGAGCTGCAGAAAGAGAACCTCTACCTCAAGTACTCCGATATGATCGGCCAGGTAGTTACCGGCGAACTCTATCAGGTTTGGAAGAAAGAGATGTTACTGCTCGACGAAGAGGGTAACGAGATGTACCTGCCGAAGCAGAACCAGATCCCGACGGACTACTACCGCAAGGGCGAGATGGTTCGCGCCGTAGTCGTTCAGGTGGACAACAAGAACCAGAACCCGAAGATCATCCTCAGCCGTACCAGTCCGCTGTTCCTGCAGCGCCTGTTCGAGCAGGAGGTTCCGGAGGTGAAGGAAGGCCTGATCGCTATCAAGAAGATCGCCCGTATCCCGGGTGAGCGCGCCAAAGTGGCTGTCGAGACCTTCGACGACCGCATCGACCCGGTAGGCGCTTGCGTAGGCGTGAAGGGTGCGCGTATTCACGGTATCGTTCGCGAGTTACGCAATGAGAACATCGACGTGATCAACTACACGCAGAACATCAACCTCTATATCCAGCGTGCGCTGGCTCCTGCGAAGATCTCGAGTATGGAGATCGACGAGGAGGCAAAGAACGCAAAGGTATACCTGAAGCCGGAAGAGGTAAGTCTGGCTATCGGTAAGGGTGGATTCAACATCAAGTTGGCCTCTATGCTCACCGGCTACGAGATCGACGTTTACCGCGAGATGGATGAGTCCGACATGGATGATATCTACCTCGACGAGTTCAATGACGAGATCGATCAGTGGGTTATCGACGCCCTCAAGGCTGTCGGCTATGACACCGCGAAGGATGTGCTCGGTACCAGCAAAGAGAAACTGCTGGAGCAGACCGACCTCGAGGAGGAGACCATCGATGAGGTACTCCGCATCCTCGCTGCTGAATTCGAAAACGACTAACCTGAAAACCCTCGGGCGGCACGAGGCATAAACAAGGCCGATAGCATATGGCTATAAAGTTAATTAAAGCATGTAAAGAACTAAACATAGGAATGGCTACTCTCACCGCTTGGTGTGAGAAGAATAACCATGCCGTCGAGTCGGATCCTAACTTCCGTATCTCCGACGACCTCTACCTGCTGCTCGCCAAGGAGTTCAACAAGGACATGGCGGTGAAGATAGAGGCGGATCGTCAGGCTGCGGAGCGTGCTGCCAAAGAAGAAGCGGCGCGCGCTGCTGCGGAGGCCGAGGCAAAAGCCAAAGCTGAGCAAGAAGCTGCACGTGCTGCCGCAGAGGCTGCACGCCGTGAGGCTGCCCGCGTAGCGGAACAGAAAGCGGCCGAAGCTGCTGAGGCTGCTAAGAAAGCGGCGGAAGAGGCTGCTAAGAAAGCGGCTGAGGCAGTCAAGAGCGCAGAACCCGCTAAGCCCGCAGAACCGGTGCAACCGGCTCAACCCGAGAAGCCGAAGAAAGAGATCTTCACCCTCGGCAAACCCGAACTGAAGGACGGACCGAAAGTGCTCGGAAAGATCGACCTCGACTCCATCGATACCTCTACGCGTCCTGCGAAGAAGACCAAAGAGCAGAAACGCAAAGAGCGTGAGGAGCGTCAGCAGGCGCAGCATGCTCAGCAACAGGCTGCGGCCGAGAAGCGCAAACGCGAGCGTATCAAGAACAACGCCGCGAAAGTGGATCCGAACGACAAGCGAAACCAAACGAGTAAGAACGGTAAGAACAAGAGTAACAAACCGCGTGAGGCTACGCAGGAAGAGGTAGAAAAGGCACTGAAGGAGACGCTCAGCCGTCTGCAGCAGAAACAGAACAAGTCCAACACCTCTAAGTATAAACGCGAGCGCCGCGAGCAGGAGCGTGAGAAGCACGAACTCGAGATGATGGAGGCACAGGAGCAATCCAAAGTGCTGAAACTCACGGAGTTTGTGACCGCGAACGACCTGGCTGTGATGATGAACGTGCCGGTGAATAAGATCATCGGAACGTGTATGTCCCTCGGCCTTTTCGTCTCCATCAACCAGCGCCTCGACGCCGAGACCATCAACCTCGTAGCCGAGGAGTTCGGATTCACCACCGAGTACGTCTCCGCACACGTGGTAGAAGAGATCAACGCCGACGAGGTAGTCAACGAAGAAGATATCGAGCCGCGCTGCCCGATCGTCACCGTCATGGGACACGTCGATCACGGTAAGACTTCGCTCCTCGACCACATCCGAAACGCGAATGTGATCGCCGGTGAGGCCGGTGGTATCACCCAGCACATCGGTGCGTACAACGTCAAACTCAAGAACGGTCAGCATATCACTTTTCTCGATACTCCGGGTCACGCGGCCTTCACGGCCATGCGTGCACGTGGTGCGAAAGTGACGGATATCGCGATCATCATCATCGCTGCCGACGACGCCGTCATGCCGCAGACGATCGAGGCGATTAACCACGCGCAAGCGGCCGGTGTACCTATGGTCTTCGCCATCAACAAGGTCGACAAACCCGGCGCGAACCCCGATAAGATCCGCGAGCAGCTGAGTAACATGAACATCCTCGTCGAGGACTGGGGCGGTAAATACCAGTGCCAGGAGATCTCCGCGAAGAAAGGAACGGGCGTGTATGAGCTGCTCGAGAAAGTGCTGCTCGAGGCCGAAATGCTCGACCTCAAGGCCAACCCCAAACGTCGTGCCAAAGGTTCGGTCATCGAGTCTTCGCTTGACAAAGGCCGCGGCTACGTAGCTACGCTGCTCGTGCAGGACGGAACGCTGCATATGGGCGACATCGTCCTCGCAGGTACCTTCCACGGTCGTATCAAAGCGATGTTCAACGAGCGCGGACAGAAGATTACCGAAGTGCGTCCGGGCGAACCCTGTTCGATCCTCGGTCTCAACGGTGCGCCGCAGGCCGGCGATGAGTTCAACGTCATCCCGACGGAGCAGGAAGCACGCGACATCGCCAACAAGCGTGAGCAACTCCAGCGCGAGCAGTCTATCCGCACGAAGAAACACGTCGGCCTCGAAGAGATTGGTCGTCGTCTGGCTATCGGAGACTTCAAGGAACTCAATATCATCGTCAAAGCCGATGTGGACGGTTCGGTCGAGGCTATCAAAGACTCGCTTATCAAACTCTCCACGGAGAATATCCAAGTCAACGTCATCCACGGCGCTGTCGGCGCTATCTCTGATAGCGACGTCATGCTCGCTGCGGCGTCCGACGCGATCATCGTCGGCTTCAACGTGCGTCCGACGGGTACGGCCCGTAAGATGGCGGAGACCGAAGAGGTCGATATCCGTATCTACTCGATCATCTACGACGCTATCAACGAGGTCAAGGCCGCTATGGAAGGTCTCCTCGCGCCGGAGGTGAAGGAAGAAGTGACGGCGACCCTCGAGGTACTCCAGACCTTCCATATCTCCAAGGTCGGCACGATCGCCGGTTGTATTGTGCGCGAAGGAAAGATCAAGCGCGGCAACAAGGTACGTGTCATCCGCGACGGTATCGTCATCAAGACGACCGAACTCGCGTCCCTCAAGCATGTCAAAGATGACATCAAGGAGGCGGGCGTCAATACCGAGTGCGGCTTGAGTCTCAAGGCTTATGACGACCTCAAAGAAGGCGATATCCTCGAGTCCTTCGATGAAATAGAAGTAGCAAAAACATTGTAAATTATGAAAAAGATAGCATTGTTAATACTGACCGCGCTGGTGATGACGAGTTGCTGGACGTCGATCTTCACGGTAGCGCCGACCGTAGAGCCGGTAGTGCCGCCGAAGACCGTCTATACCACGACTGTCACAACGCCGACGCCTAAGACCACGACGGTCACTACGGTGACAGTCACCAATTACAATACCGACCTCTCTTTCTACCTCGACCTCAATGCGGTAGCTGCGGCTTTCGCCGAGTCGCGGACGGTAGCGGAGTTCGAGCAACTGCTCAACTCCAGTCGGTATATGATCAACAACCTCGATCTCAACCGCGACGGATGGGTTGACTACCTGCGCGTGATCGAGACGCATCGCGGCGTGTACCATACCTTCCTCATCCAGGCTTGTCTGGGTCCTTCGCTCTATCAGGACGTAGCTACGCTTGTCGCGGAGCACCGTCCGAACGCCCTCTATGTGGAGGTGATAGGTGACCGCTGGTTGTACGGACCGAACTATATCGTTCGTCCGGTGTTCATCAAGCGCCCGCCGCTCTGGGATGTGTTCGGTCGTCCTTCGTACGCCGCTTGGACTTCGCCGTATTACTACGACTATTGGCCGAGTTACTACCAGAAGCCGAAACCCATCTACTTGAACCACTATCAGGCGTATGTGCGCACCTACATGCACGATCATCATTATTGTCATCAGTGCGACTATCCGAAGCAGTTCTTCTACAGCGGTTATACCCAGATGACGCAGCCTAACTCGCATAATGACTACGCTGTGCGCTATCCGGATCAGTCCTTCGAGCGCCGCGTCACTGCCCGGAACTCCGTCCAGAACGCAGGCCAACTGCGCGAGCAGACAGAGCAAAAGGCATCCAAGCCCGAAGCGACTACTTCCACAAGTACGACTACAACGCGCACGACGTCCGGTACTGCCACTACACGCACGTCGAGTTCTACTGCTACTCGAACCGGGTCTCCGGCTTCGACATCAACGTCCCGTACGTCTTCGACGACTTCGTCTACGCGTACTTCTTCCGGCACGGCTACTACCCGTCAGCCTTCGACTTCCGTCGAGAGCCGCGTGAATAAATCCGGTACGACCCGCACGATCATTAAGTCCACCGACGCATCCGGACGTACGACGACTATCAAGCGTGAATCAACGAACAACATCCGTACTGCCACCGGTTCGTCCTCTTCGAGGACTTCTTCCGGTTCGAGTGCTACCCGTACTTCGAACCCCACCGGCGGCACTAGCACACGTAGATAAGTCTTATGGAAGAAAACGAACTCATATTCAGGTGCTTCGCCAGCGGTAGTAGCGGCAACTGCTACTATCTTGGCACGCGTCAACGGGGTATCCTCATTGATGCGGGCATCTCTGCGCGTCAGATACAAAAGTGTCTGCGCGACATGGGGCTCGATTTTCAGAATATTATGGGTGTGCTCATCACGCACGATCACGCTGATCATATCCGCGCGGTAGGCACACTCGGCGAACGCGTTCACCTGCCGATATACACGACGGCCCTCATCCACGAGGGTATCGACCGCAACTACGGTGTGCGTGAGAAACTGCGCACCAGCCGGCGCTATTTCGAGAAAGGAGTGGAGTGGGAGCTCTTCGGTATGAAGATCACTACCTTTGGTATTGAGCACGACTCCACCGACTGCCTCGGGTACTGCATCGACTTCCACGGCCAGCGCTTCGTGCTGATGACCGACTGCGGCTCCGTCAACGAGGAGATGGAGGCGTATATCCGAACGGCCAACCACCTCGTCATCGAGGCCAACCACGACGAGCATATGCTCCTCAACGGTCCGTACCCTACCTACCTCAAGGAGCGCATCCTCTCGCCGCGCGGACACCAGTCGAACGACGTCTGCGGTGAACTCATCGAGCGCAACTGGCACCCTGACCTGCGAAACGTATGGCTGTGCCACCTCTCGCTGGAGAACAACGACCCGCAAGTGGCCTTCGACACCGTCAAGTCCTACCTCGACGAGATAGAGATCGAACCCGGAAAGGATATCTTCCTCAAAGCCCTTGAGCGCACTTCGCCCAGCCCCATTTACGTATTAAATGATCAAATCATATGCAACGATTAGTTATCATCCCTACTTACAACGAGAAAGAGAATATTGAAGCCATTATCAAGGCTGTGATGGACCTACCGCTGGACTTCCACGTGCTGATCATCGATGACGGTTCGCCGGACGGCACCGCCGCGATCGTCAAGCGCCTCATGGCCGGCCGCTACAAAGACCGCCTGTTCTTGGTGGAACGCTCCGGCAAACAGGGTCTCGGTACGGCGTACATCGCCGGTTTCCGATGGGCTATCGAGCATAAGGCCGACTATATCTTCGAGATGGACGCGGACTTCAGCCATAACCCGCAGGACCTGCTCAAACTCTATGGCGCCTGTGCCAACGAAGGCGCAGACCTCGCGATCGGCAGCCGCTACGTGACGGGTGTGAACGTCGTCAACTGGCCGATGGGACGCGTGCTGATGTCGTATTTCGCTTCGAAATATGTGCGCACCGTCCTCGGCGTCGATATCCACGACACCACCGCCGGCTTCGTCTGCTACAAGCGCCACCTGCTCGAGACCATCGAACTCGATAAGATCCGCTTCAAAGGCTATGCCTTCCAGATCGAGATGAAATTCACCGCCTCCAAGTGCGGCGCGAAGATCATCGAAGTGCCGATCGTCTTCGTCAACCGCGTGCTCGGTACCTCGAAGATGAGCGGCGGTATCTTCTCCGAAGCCCTGCTCGGCGTCATCCGTCTCAAAATAAGTAGTTGGTTTAGAAAATACCCTAAGTTATGACTTTAGAACAACAAATAACTTCCCTGGCCAAAGCGGCAGTGAAAGCGCTGTATGACGTCGATGCCGCCGACAACCAGATCCAATTGCAAAAGACCCGCCCGGAGTTCGAAGGCAATATCACGCTCGTGGTCTTCCCCTTCGTCAAACTCGCCCGCAAAGCGCCGGCTCAGGTAGCTACGGAGATCGGCGAAGAACTCGTCAAGAGTGATATCGTCGCCAAATACAACGCCGTGCAGGGATTCCTTAACCTCGTCATCGACGACGCCTTCTGGATAAAACAACTAGAGGCTATCGACGCGGATAAGAACTACGGTCAGCAGCCCGATCGTCATCAACTGATGATGGTCGAGTACAGTTCGCCGAACACCAACAAACCGCTGCACCTCGGGCACGTCCGCAATAATCTCCTCGGCTATTCGATCGCGCGCATCCAGGAGGCCAACGGATGGAAGGTCGTGAAGACCAATATCGTCAACGACCGTGGTATCCATATCTGTAAATCCATGCTCGCATGGCTTAAGTTCGGTAATGGCGAGACGCCGGAGTCCAGTGGCAAGAAAGGTGACCACCTCATCGGCGACTACTACGTACGCTTCGATAAAGAATACAAGGCGCAAATAGCCGAACTGATGGCGAAAGGCATGGACGAAGAGACCGCCAAACGCGAAGCGCCGCTCATGCTCGAGGCGCAGGACATGCTCCGTAAATGGGAAGCCAACGACCCGGAAGTACGTGCACTCTGGGCAAAGATGAACAGTTGGGTTTATGCCGGTTTTGACGAGACTTACAAGCGCATGGGCGTGTCGTTCGATAAGATCTACTACGAGTCGAACACCTACCTCGAGGGCAAGTCCGAAGTAGAGAAAGGTTTGGCTAGCGGTGCGTTCTACCGCCGCGAAGACGGTTCGGTGTGGGCGGACCTCACCAAGGACGGGCTGGACGAGAAACTGCTCCTCCGCTCCGACGGTACCTCCGTCTATATGACGCAGGATATCGGTACGGCCAAGCTTCGTTTCCAGGACTTCCCCATCGACAAGATGGTCTATGTGGTAGGTAATGAGCAGGAGTATCACTTCAAGGTGCTCTCTATCCTGCTTGACCGCCTCGGTTTCCCCTTCGGCAAGGAACTCGTCCACTTCTCGTATGGCATGGTCGAACTGCCGAACGGCAAGATGAAATCCCGCGAAGGCACGGTAGTCGATGCCGACGACCTGATGGATAAGATGGTTGAGGATGCCAAGGAGATTTATCTCCAGAAAAATGAGCAATCATCAATGAGCAATAATCAATGCGACGAAGTCGCACGAATGGTTGGTCTTGGTGCGCTCAAGTACTTCATCCTGAAGGTCGATCCGCGCAAGAACATACTCTTCAACCCCGCGGAGTCCATCGACTTCAACGGAAACACGGGTCCCTTCATCCAATACACCTACGCGCGTATTCAGTCGGTGCTCCGCAAGGCAGAAACCCCAGGCACCCCAGGATCCTTAAGCACCCTAGATCCCAAAGAGCTCGCCCTCATCCAGCGCCTTTGTGACTATCCTTCGACCGTCCGTGCGGCCGGCGATGAGTTCTCGCCCGCGATCCTATGTAATTACGCGTATGCACTCGCGTGCGACTTCAACTCGTTCTATCACGACCTGAGCATCCTCAACGAACCCGATGCACAGAAGAAAGCCCTGCGCCTCCTTCTCTCCGCTAATGTGGCGAAGGTGCTGGAGAACGCGATGGGTCTCCTCGGTATCGAAATGCCCGAACGAATGTAAAACGTTTTAAATAAAATGCTTATGAAAAAAGTCTATGCTTTTATCTGTGCGCTGGCGATAGCCATGATCGCCCATGCTGCGACGCCCTTGACGTCCGGAAAATTCCTTACCTCCGATGGTACGTTCTACCGCGAGATGGAGATGGGGTGGGACAAAGATACCAAGTCCATGCCCTCTATTGAGGTGACGGTCAATGGTACGCAAGTCACCATCGTCGGTCTCGCGTATTGGTTCGAAGAAGGAGGTATCACGGGAACGATGGACTTGCGAGTGGTCAGAAAGTAGGCGAGGACCTCTATGGACCGGAGTATCTGTTGGGTTCGAACGACAAGAAAACGGTGTGCGACATCGTCTTCACGTACGACCCGTCAGCGCAGACCCTGACCTCCACCACAAAGTATATCTATGAGAGTGGTATGGAGGAAGCGATCTCGCCGTACTGCTATTGGGAGGACGCCGTCTTCACCAAAGAAGGGGCTGCGACAGCTATCGACCACACGACCGCATCGACGAAGTCGGTGAAGCGTGTAGTGGACGGTCAACTGGTCATCTTACGCGACGGTAAGGTCTTCAATGTCCTCGGCGCGCAAGTACAGTGATCAGTCGTCGTTGATATTGGGCGTGACAAGTTGGGTACGCCAAGAAGTGAATCGAAGTCGAACGGGTAGCAATATCCGTTCGACTTTTTGTGCGAGAGGACGCTCCGGATCAGGGACGATGGTGCGCGCCACCTGCTCGAACGTGCGGGCATCGACGGCATAATAGCGCGAGTCGGAGGCCGTATATTCGGTGATGGTCCAGTGGAAGAGATCGCCGACGATGGTGATCTGCATCTCCTGCGGGTCGTACGCGTCGATACCGACCGCTACGGTCTTGCCTTCTTTGGTGACCACAAACAGTTGGTTATCGTTCGATACCGCGAGACCTATCAGCGCGCGGTTGGCCGGTTCGACAGTAAAGACCTGTTTCCAGCCCTGTGTGTTCTCAGTGCTTATCTCACGCACAAAAGGCGTACCTTTGACCATCTTCAGTTGGAAGAGACGGTCATTCGCGTCGGTCAGCAGAAAGCCGTTGTCATAGTCCTTGCGCGTGGTGCTATTGCCCCAGATCAGTTGAACGGGGAAGACAAAACCATTCTTGGTCAGCTCGCGCGAGAAACTGAGGGACTTGGCTTTATTGATTTGGTTGGTCTCGCAGTCGATAAACTCTAGACCTTCCTTCGTGAGTCGGAATACATCCGGCGGCAGGCTCAGGTCCACGCGGCCGGAAGCCGATTCCAGTAAGGTATAGAGCCCGACGGCGGGTTTGTTGAGTTGCTTGGGCGAGGTCTTGAAATGGAAACTGTTCTGTTGAATGAGTTTCGGCGTGAGGGCCACCCCGTAGAGACTGTCCGGCAGACGACCTTCGGCTACCAGTTGGCGGAAGGCAAAGAGCGGCAGGAGACTGTCGGCCTGGGACTTACTGAACTCCTGTCCGCGGAAGTCGATATACCGCACCTGCTTGTTGGCCGTCTCGAATCGAATAAACGTGCTGTCGAGACAGGAATAAACCACAAACGGCGTCTTGTCCGTGCGGGGAAAAACGAGTTCGTAGAGCGCCGGCAGCAGCCAGGCGAGAACAATGAGTCCCAACGCGAGTATGATATATTTCAGATTCTTCATTGTTTGCCGAGTTTAAAACGATAGATAGAGTAGAAAGGCAGGGCGGTGACGGCGATTAAGATGATCAGCAGCCAGGGCCACATCGTGCTATAGCACGCGGGCTGGTTGCTCAGAAAACAAAGTGCCACCAGCGGTGCGCCGACCGCGATATCCAGGCAGCGGAACTTCCACTGCGGCTCCAATACGCACCACGACACGACGCTGTAGCCGATCAGTCCGGCGAGGTACCAAGGCAGGCAGGTGAGGAACGTGCGCCATACCAGTTCGCGCGGCAGCCACGCCTGCTCCACCAGCGCCAGGACCGTCGCGTCGAGGGCAAAGAGCAGCGTCAGTCCGCAGAGCGAACTAAGGAGCATCATCCCTATCGAAGCGGTATAGTCGAGCGGCAAGTGCAGCGTGAGGCGGATTCGCTTGATCTGCATTTCCGGCAGCCACTGACACAGGGCCAGCACCACACCTGTCACAAGCGGCAGGTACATCAGTTGGTTGACCATCATCACGTCGCGCCCGATCATCGTCGCCCAGGTCTCTACGATACCCGAAGACAAGAGCGTCGAGCGAAGCGAGAGCAGCAGGTACGTGGTAAGACCTGCGTTCACCAGCAAAGCCAGGCCCCAGAAGAGCCGTAGCTTCAACCATTCTTTGTAAAATATCGCGCGAATCATATCAGTATTTGCCTGTTAAGTCAATAAACGTGTCTTCGAGCGTCTTCTCCGGCGTGATGAGTTCGCCTACGGGGCACTGCTTCAGGATCTTGCCATAATCCATGATGATGCAGTCGTCTACGAGTCGCTCGAGGTCTTGGATGATATGCGAGGTCAGGAAGACGGTCTTCTCGCCGCGCTTGCAGAAGTCGCGCAGATACTCCACGAACAGACGCCGGTAGCCCGGGTCCAGACCCAGCGAGAAGTCATCCAGTATCAGCAGTTCGGGATCTTGCGCCATCAATAGACCCAGCGCCACCTGCGAGCGTTGACCGTTCGACATCTGGCTGAGCAACTGGTAGTCCTTCACCTTCAGCAGCCGCATCAACTCGTAGTACGCCTCTTTGTTCCACCGCGGGAAGAACGGCGCATAGAACCGCTCTATCTGGGCGATGGTCATAAAGGGGTACTGCACGTGTCCCTCGAGCAGCAGACCTATCCGCGCGCGCTCTTTCGCCGGCATCGTGCGAGTGTCGTACCCTAAGAGACGGCAACTGCCCGCGTAGGGCTGGATGAAGCCCGAGAGGATGTTGATGGTGGTCGTTTTGCCGGTGCCGTTCTTGCCCAGCAGACCCAAGATGCGTCCGCGGGGCACGGAGAACGACAGGTCTTCGTAGATCAGCCGCTTGCCGTAATAATGGGTGACGTGATCGTATTCGATCATCGAATCGCTTATCATGTGTTCCGTCGTTTTCAAAATGTGCCGCAAAGGTACGAAAAAAAAATGAGTTGTGCAAGGGCTAAACGCAAAATCCCTAAAAATGGGGATTTGTGGCTTACTACTTGTGTATGTCGCAAAAAAATTGTACTTTTGCAGCGTGAAAAAAGGACTCGTGGTCTTATATGGTCTGTTCTTGGCGGTGTCGGCGTATGCGATGCAGCCCGATAGCTTGGCGCTGGATAGTGCCCGGCAGGCCTTATTGGATAGCCTGGACCGCATGTTCACACTGCAGGAAGTGGTCGTCACCGCGGAGGAGAAGATCGAGCGGAGCAGTGCGTCGGTCATCAACAAAGAGGCCATGCAGCATATCCAGCCTTCGTCCTTCACCGATATCCTCCAGACCCTGCCGGGCGGCGTGACCAAAGACCCGGACCTCACACATAGCAACACCATCCGTCTCCGCGAGGCGACTAACGGCTCGACGAGCGAGGACTTCAATGCCTCGTCTTTAGGTACCTCTTTCGTCGTGGACGGTGCGCCGGTGAGTACGGACGCGAACATGCAGTACGTCCAGTCGGACGTGAGCGGCGCGGACGGCAAGCGCACAAGTGTCGGCGCGGGCGTGGACATGCGTACTATATCCACCGACGACATCGAGAAAGTGGAGGTCATCCGCGGCATCGCGGGTGCCGAGTACGGCGATGTGACCTCCGGCGTAGTGAAGATCGATCGAACGAGCAAACCTACGCCTTGGCGCGCACGCTTCAAAGCCGACGGATTCAGTAAGTTGCTCTTCTTCGGCAAAGGTATCGGTTGGAACAACGAGCAGACGGTGCTTAACTTCGGCCTCGACTACCTGAACGCGAAGGCCGACCCGACGAACACGCTCGAGAACTACCAGCGTATCACGGCCTCGGTGCGTCTGCAGCAGCAATGGAACCCTGCCGACGTCCGTGTGCGGTGGCAGAGCAGCTGGGACTACACCGGCAGTATCGACAACGAGAAGATAGACCCCGATATCCATAATAACCGCGAGGACAGCTATAAGAGCGAGTACCATAAGCTGAGTTGGAACAACGCCCTGTCCATCCGCGAGCACGGCGTCGACTGGTGGCGCGTGAGCCTGCAGGCCAACGTCTCGGGCGAGATAGACCGCATCGAGCAGTCGCGTTTTGTGCAGTTGACCACCCCGAAGAATCCTGCAATCGACAATATGCGCGAAGGCGAAGCCACCGTGTCGCTCTTGCCGTATAAATACACGGCGCACCATACCGTCGAAGGTCTGCCGCTTAACGTGTTCATTCGCCCGAAGGCGGAGTTTTTCTTCGATACCTGGACGGCGACGCATAAGGTGAATGCCGGCGTCGAGTGGCGCTACGCGAAGAACTTCGGACGGGGTCAGATCTACGACCTCAGCCGTCCGCTCAACTACTCCTCGGCGCTGCGGCCGCGCGCGTACTACGACATCCCCGCGACCAACCAGCTCGCGTGGTATATCCAGGACGATATCGAGTGGCCGCTCCACGAGCACGTAGGCTTGGACATCAACATCGGTCTGCGCGGCACGTCCTTGTTAGGCCTCGGACCCGAGTACGCCATTAGCGGCCGGTGCTACCTCGACCCGCGTGCGAACATAGGCCTCAATTTCCCCTTCTCGAAGGGCAAGTTCTATGTTGCCGCCTCCATCGGTCAGCATACGAAGATGCCGACGCTGCTGCAGCTGTCGCCGAACCTGCTGTATATGGACCTGCAGGCGCCCGACATACCCATCGCGCCGACCGACACGACGATGCAGATATACACGCATATCATCAACCCGACCAACTACGACCTGCAGCCGGCGCGAAACCTGAAGTGGGAAGTGCGCGCGGGCTTCGATATCCAAAAGCACCATTTGACCCTCACCTATTTCCAGGAGAATATGCGCAATGCCTTCCGGAGTCTGATGCAGGTGGAGGCGATGAACTACACCATCAGCGACCATTATTACCAGCGCCTGCTGACCTATTACGGGACGACCAACGGCAGTAGCATTTTCAAGCAAGGCGTGGAGTGGCAGTACCAGAGCCCGCGTATCAAGGCGATCTGCACGCGCTTCACCCTCAACGGCGCTTGGCTCCGAACGATATATAAAAATAGCGAGCGGATGTTCTCCACGGAGAAGAGTCCGGGCGTCGTCAACGGCGTGAATGTACAGGACCATTATATCGGTCTCTATGACTGGACGGAAGGTTATATCCGCGAGAGCCTGAACTCCAACCTCGTCGCGGACGTCTATATCGCCCGCATCGGTCTGACGGTCAGCGCGACCTTCGAGATGACTTTCTATACGGCCTCGAAGACCCTGGAGAAGAACGGCCGGCCGGTGGAGTATATCTCCTCGCAGGACGGCCTGCTGCACCCTTACGATGCGGCGGCGGAGCAGGACCCGATATTGAAGACCCTCGTCTTCGACTATAACTCCGGCACGTTCCAGCGCCGCGTGGTGCCCTTCGAGGGCTTCCTCAACCTGCGCGTGCAGAAGACCGTGACGAAGTTCGCCACCATCGCGCTCTACGTCAACCGACTGCTCGACGTGCTGCCGGACTACCAGGTGAGCGGACCCGACGGCGGACAGGTGACCATCCACCGCACCGCCAGCCCCTATTTCGGAATGGAAGTGAATCTAAACATATGATAAAAAAGGTTGTATATATTGTCCTTTGTCTTTTGTCCTTGCTCCTTGTTCCCTCTTGCGAGCATGGAGGACTGAGCGGGACGGCGGAAGTGACCGTCGTGCTGCATACCGAAGGTATCTCGGACGTGAGTGAGGTGCTCTTCAAGGCGCATGACATCAACATGAACAAGGATTATACCGACACCTGCCTGACGCTCACGGTGCCGCTGGGGTATTACGACCTCTCGGTGACGGCGCTGGGTGACGGTCAGCCTATACGGGCGTATCAACGCGGCGTGAAGGTGCAGCAGTCCGGCACCATCGAACTCTACGCGGAGTTTGTGAAGAGCGGCACGGATGATTTCGTGCTGGCGGAGATCTTCTTTGCCGGCACCGAGACGCCGGAGGGCAAGCGCTATATCGGCGATAAGTACTTCGTCATCTATAACAACGCCCCGGACACCCTCTCGGCCGACGGCTTGATACTCATCGAGGCGGAACTGAACTCCGTGCAGAAATACGACCTGGACGATGATTTCCGGGATCGGTACTATGCGGTGGACGCGATGTACCGCGTGCCCGGCGACGGTTCTACCTACCGCGTAGCGCCCGGCGCGGCGCTGCTGATAGCCGATAACGCAATGAACCATAAGGAGGCGAACAGCAACTCGTTCGACCTGAGCGACGCCGATTTCGAGTGGTACGACGTGTCCACCAGCGCCGGCACGACGGATGTGGATAACCCCGACGTGCCGAATATGGACAAACTCTATTGCTATACCCAGACGATCTGGGTGCCTCACAACCAGGGCCATAAGTCCTTCGGTCTGGCGCGCTTCCCGGACGGCGTGACGCCGGAGCAGTATTTCGCGACCGACTCGCTCTATATCACCTATAAGTACGAGTTGGTCACCGCCGCCGGCACGTTCTCGCAGTCGAAGAAGACCTACGTGCTGCCCAACGAATGGATCGTCGATGCCGTCAACCTCGCGCCCTCGGAGACCTTCCAGTGGCTCACCTGCTCCGACAAACTCGACGCCGGCTATACCTTCGTCGCCCCGACAGGCAGCGACAAGACGCGGTTCGGCAAGGCGGTAAGAAGAAAGACTTTAGGCACGCTCCAAGAGCGGCGTGTGCTCCAAGATACGAATAACTCAACCGATGATTTTGAGACCGCGGTGTCCGCAGACCCGCACTATTTCAAAAACTGAAAACTGAAAGCTGATTACTGAATGCTATTAACCATACTCATAGTACTGACGTCGCTGGTGACGGATACGGCGCGGACGGACCTGGTGCTTTCCGGTCAGTTCGGGCAGGGCACGCAGGTGATAGAAGGTAGGCAGAACGGTGGTTTTGCGATTGAGGCGCGTTCGGTGTATGACATCAACGCCGTGAGCCGTGTCTTCGGCGAGGCGTCCTATCGCTGGGAGGACGTCAAGCAGACGCGCTTTGTGGACAACGCCGACTATCGCTTGACGGCGCCGTACCTCACGGTGGACACGATAGGCGGAGACATGCGCCGCGAGACCTATGCCTTCTACGGCGGCTACCGTATGCTTAAGCACCATGTGCTCTGGCACGCCGCATTGCAGTTCCGCGCCGAGCAGAGTTACCGCATGCGCGATCCGCGCGCGAAGAATAAGGTGACGGACCTGCGCATCGAGGCCAGCATCGGATACCAGTGGTCGCAGTACGCCCTGAGTATGCTCATCTACGGCGGGCGGTATAAGCAGAACAACGAGGTCCGCTTCTATTCGGAGCTCGGCGAGACGACCATCTATCACATGGCGAACGATACGGAGCCTTACGCGCGCTTCTCGAGCAATAACAAGGTCAGCTATTACTCCGGCTACCGCGCAGGAGTAGGGATCTCCTTACTGCCTACGACGGGCTTCCTCGCCGGCCTGCAGTACGATTGGTTTAGTTGCACCAAGGAACTGACTATCAACACCCAAGTGCCGATCACCGCGCTCTATACCCATACGCTCGGGGCGCAGTTCGGCTATGTGGCGACGCGCTGGCGCGTACATGCGACGGCCGGCGTGGAGATGAAGCACGGCGAGCAGTATATCTACGGCGATAACGCCAATAACTACTACCAGTTGCTCTTCATCGCGCCTAACTACCGCCGCAACAGCGCTTTTGTACACCTCTACGGCGACTATCGCTTAGGTCTGCCGATAGGCGACCTGCTCTTCGTCGGGCAGGCGGATTATGACCAGTGGTTGCAGCATTTCACGGAGGCTGTGCAAGTCCAATATACCTTCCCCATCAAAGGCCGGTATGCATGGTTCTTCGCGCCCAAAGCCTGCCTGCATCAGTATGCGGACGCACAGGCTTGGCAAATCGTTTTGGAAACAGGTTTAACGTTTTAATAATTAACAATCATCAATCAACAATTAGCAATGAAAAAGATTCTTTTTGTATTGGTCGCAGGGCTGTTTGCTCTGACGGCTTGCCAGAAGGCAGAAGTAGCGCCGACCGTGTATTCGGTAGACGAAGTGTTTGAACAAGGTGAAGCGCTCGTAGGAGACACGATCCTGGTAGAAGGTAACTGCTTGCACCTCTGCAAGCACGGCGGTAAGAAAGCCTTCCTCCAGAGTAGCGAAGAGGGTGAGTTCATCCGCGCGAATGCGGTAGAGTTCGAGTCTTTCGCCGGTGAGTGCATCAACAACAAAGTACGCGTTCGCGGCGTGCTCCGCGCTATCGAGGTTCCGGTTGAGCAACCGGCAGTAGAGGAGGAGCATCATCACGAGGGCGAAGAAGCTTGCGGCGTTTGCTCGACCGTCAAGAAATTCTACATCGACGCGATTGAGTACGAGATCATCACCGAGTAATGACCCGTACCTCCACGAAAAAAGGCTCGCCAACCGGCGGGCCTTTTTCTAACCTCTAACCTCTAACCTCTATTACATTCCCAAGACATTATACGTTTTTCCGTTATGGCGGATGAAGAGCTGTCCGTTCTGGATGAACTTCACGGCCTTCTCGCCGGTTTGGATATCGTCAATACCTTGCGTCTCGCCTTTGGTGTTGAGCTCGGCAATCACGCAGTACCAGTTGGTGGTTGTGAAGTCGAGCGGCTCGGCATCCAGGACGGTAAAGTCCGAACCGGTCTTCGCGCGCAGACCGATAGAGGTCTTGTTGCCCTCTGCGTTACGAGCTACGGTCGTCAGAGTGGAAGCACCGCCGCCGAGCGCCAAGGTATCTACGCTCACCAGTTCCAGGTTCTCGTTGTAGTTCAGCGCTACGCTCGTGCCCATCGGGCCGTAGTGGTACGCGATGATACCGGTGTCGGTCGGTAGAGCGGCTACGGTGATATGCAGCTCTTTCTCTTTGCCTAACAGCGCTACGTCGAGTGCTGCGCCGGTAGCTTGGTCGAGGATATAGATCAAGCCGTTATTCAGCGTGCCGGCCGCGGTGAGGGTCTTCTCGCCTACGGTCACAGAGCCCTTGGCCAGACCGCCGCAGATGAAGATCTTACCGTCTGCGAACTTCGTCTGCTGGAACTGGAGGTTACCGGCAACCGGGTGGTATTGGATGAACTCGCGCTCGAGGTTCGTGTTGTATGCGGCGGCATAGATACCGCTCTCGGTGCCGTTGCTGTACGAGCCGGCTACATACAACTTGCCGTTCTCGTAGTGCAGACCGAGCGGTTTGTCATATACCAACTCGTCATTGTTGATCACGGCGCCTACGTAATCCAGGTCCATATAGGCGTTGTATGCCGGTTTGTACTTCAGGATCACGGTGTTGCAGTTGCTGCTGAGCGAACCCTTGGTGTTCCATGCCTTACGAGGAGCGATCGAGTCTTTCCATGTCGGCAGCAGTGTGTCGCCTTGCAGACCGGCGATATATACGAAGCCGTCCTCGTCCTGCGTAGCGCCGCTCCACGAGAAAGCTTCTTTGCGCGCTACTTTCTTACCGTCTACCTCGATCGAGTCGTAGTTGGTGAACGACATATTGTTCGTCGCTACCAATGCGCCGTTGGCGTCGTAGAGGTTGAAGAAACTCATGTACACACCTTTGCGGGTGCGGAACTTGTCGGCGAATATCACGCCGCCGTCGGCCGTCAGCGCCAGCGCCGAGTTGGCGAGGTCATAGTCGCCCGTCGTGTCGGCTTTTGCCCACAGCACGTTACCCTCTGCGTCGAGTTTGGCGAGGAAGGAGTTACGCATGTTCGAGTATTTCTGCTCGCCGGTCTTGCTGCCCCATTTAGCGGCCGTAGCACCTTGGTAGGCCTTGCCTTCGAAGAGCAAACCGGTCTCTTCGGCGCTCGCCGTCTGATACATGTTCAGCAGGTACAGACTGCCGTCCGCGGCATACTCGAGGCTGTAGATCTGGGTGGCGCCTTTGCTGGCATCCGCCTGCTCATCTACGAGCGTCTTGATCGAATTCAGTTCAGCGCCTTGCGCCATCACTGCCAGCCCTAAGGCTGCAAAAAGAAAAATTTTTTTCATAAGCGTTTGTATTTTGTTGTTTGTTGTAAGTAATAAAATGATTTTAATCATTCTGGGGCATTCTGGGGCTCCCGATGTAACTCGTAGAGTTGCAGTGGGGAGAGCGTAGCATAGAACGTAGGCGTCATTGAGCGACGTGGTCGCGAGTCACGCGGAGTTCTAATGTAAGCGAGTGCAAAATTACTGCTTTTTCCCCACATACACAATCCCCAAAAATAGGGATTTTTTATGCTCATGGCTTTTAGTTATTATCAAAAACACTAAATTCGTGTGAAAAGTACAGATTTTTTTGTGATTTTTGTGCAAAAATTTGTTAATGTCAAAAAAAAACAGTATCTTTGCAGCCGATTTGGGTGCAAAGGCGCTACACACGTGAGCATGTATGCGCACACGAATCTATATAAGAAAAGGAAAATATGAACAGAGCGAAAACCATAGAGCAAATCCAGACGATAGGAAAGCAGATACTGCCGAAGGGGAGTCATCTGTGGTTATATGGTTCGCGTGCAAGAGGTGATCACCGTGCTGACTCCGATTGGGATTTGTTGGTGTTGCTGAATAGACCTCAGAATGAGAATGCGGATTTTGTGAATATTTCCTATCCGTTAATGGAGCTTGGTTTTGATCAAGGACAGTATTTTAGCGTTCATACGTATTCCCGGCAAGAATGGGAAAAAATGAGTTTTACGCCGTTTTATAAGAATGTAGAACAAGACAAAATCGTATTGGTATGAGTCTCAATGATGAAGAAAGACATATTATTGTGAATCTGGAGAAGGAGAAAGCGCTGAATACATTTGCAGAGATAGAAATTCTTCGCCAAGCAGGTCTATGGAATAACATAGCTAATAGATTATATTATGCGGCGTTCCACGCAGTAAGTGCATTACTCGTTAACGACCATCACAATGTCGGTTCTCATCAAGGCGCGGTTATTATTCTGCATCAGTTTTATGTAAAAACCGGCATTCTCAGCAAACAAGATGGAGCGTTTTATTCTCAACTTCAAACAATGCGTGAGAAGAGTGATTATAATTGCACGTACTATGCAACAGAAGAAGACACAGCTCCGAGAATTGAACAAACAAAGCAATTTATAGATAAGGTACTGAGCCTTATACAATAAATAACCGCTGGGCTCAACAGCGTAAAAAAGTGAGTACATATTGAAAGGCGTTTATTTACGCTTGTTTTGATGGTTCGGAAACTTCGCAACTTTCTCAATATCTGTTCAAAACAAGGCAACGATAGATGTTTACGTAGGTATATACCCTCCCTGTGTTAAGGGAGAACTATATACTATATTGGCGTAGGCTCTGTGTTGCTTGTACTGACAGATATAGGCAATGCGAAGGCCTCTGAACCGCAGGACAAGTTAACAATACAGGTTCTGCGCTTTTTTGTGTATGTATGTGAACGAGAGACCGAAAGAGAAAAATAACAAAAAATAAAAAATACATTATGAAAAAACATTTATTTCTGAAAACACTATTGGTATTGATAGGAATACTGATAGGAAGTGTATCCACACAAATGTGGGCAAAAGTTGTTTATTACAACAACGGAAGCCAATCAGGGACTCCTAAAGTTCACTTTTGGGGAGGTTCTCCTTCTACTTCATGGGGTTCGAACCCTAACATGGTCCAAATTAGCGGAAGCATCTATGGCTATGATATTGGTACAAATACCTCTTGTATATTTAGGTACAATAATGCTTCGTCTCAAACGAGTGACTTAACCGTTCCTAATGATAGTAAGAACTATATAGCTTCATATAATGGTTCTACATGGAGTACTTTGAGCACATTTGCCGGAGACCAAGTATTATATCTTCTTGTTAATAGTGATTGGAAGTCTAATAGTGCGTGGTTTACTGCTTGCTTCTTGGGCGTAACAGGACAAACGTGGGTAAAGTGTACGCGAGTTGGCACATCGGATTATTATTCAGTAACCGTTCCTTCCGGCGAATGGCCATACGTCATCTTCTGCCGCATGAATAGTAGTGATACTTCTACAAAAGCTTGGAGCAATGTATGGAATCAGACATCTGACCTTGCTCCTTCATCAGGAAATAATGGTGTGGAGATAACAGGTTGGGATAATAGTTCTTCTTGGATAACCGTTCGTACAGGAATATCTGTTTCTCGCACACCTACAGAAGCAGCTAATGCACCGACAATTACCAATAGCCAAACGGTTGTTAAATCGGGCAGTTCTGTTACTGTTAATGCACAAACAGCAAACACCGGTTACCACTGGGTAAATTGGACTACATCTAAAGGTTCATTCGGTACGGCAACAAATAAAAGCACCACTTTTACACCAACGGCGAATAGTGCCGTAGCTACAGCCAATTACGCCATTAACACACAAACTGTGCGTTTCTACGGAAAAGGCAATACCGGAGGTTCTATGAGTAATCAGGTCTATACCTATGGTGTTGCACAAGCGTTGACAAGCAATGCCTTTACGAAAACAGGCTATAATTTTGGAGGATGGGCTACCAGTTCAGCCGGAGCTGATGCCAAGACAGTGGTCCATACGGATGGTGCGTCAATCACTCTAAACCCAGCTACACATGGCACATACTACGACCTGTACGCTATCTGGAATGCAAAACAATGTACCATCAACTTTGACTTTGATGAGTCGGATACCGGTTATGGAAGCAACACGGGGGCCACAACCTCTACTACTGCGACTTACGCGGCGGCAATGACATCCGTTACACCTCCTACTGCGGCTGAGAGTTATGCGTTCATGGGATTCTATGACGCTGCCGATGGTGCAGGTACGCAATACTATGACGGAACAGGTGTCAGCGTAACAAACTGGGACAAAGATACCGAGAGTCCAACCACACTCTACGCCTACTACAAGAAAGCAGCAATCACCGCATTGACGCTGGTGGATGCCATTGTGGCACAGAGTGTGCCAAACGGAGTGAAAGTAACTCCGACCGTAGAACCGACACCGACAGGAACAACACATATCGACTGGAGAGTGCTCTATAGCAACGGCAACCCGCTGGCATCACAACCATCAATGTCGGTCTATAATACAACAGGTGTACAATTCACCTCTCTGGAAACGTCAGGTACCTACTTGATAGAAGCCGTATTACGCACTGGCTCAACAGCCAAGGCCGGCACAACAATCGACTCTACCACAGCCAGTTTCCAAGTAGCAGGTACTCATACGGTGACGATACGTTACCAAGACGCAAGCGGCAACACAATTCAGGCTTCAGGTTCTGTGACCGGTCGTCCGTTAGCATGGTCTGATGACATCACTGCTCCAGATATCTTCGGTTATACATTCGCTCGCTGGGACGCAGGTGATGGCGTGACTATCAAGAATGGAGATTCGGATCCCGTAACCACCAGCACAAATGCTACTATCCAAATCAAAGCCGTTTATGACGGTCGTCTGACAGCAGTGTACAACAAAAAATCGATGATCTATTTCAAGAACACCTTGGGATGGACCGATGTATATTTCCATAACTCCTATTGGGATAATGGCCAAGGCGGTGCAGGAAATAAAGGTCAGACGAGAAACCAACCTATGAGCCTTGTTCCCGGAGAGACCGATATCTATTATTGGGAAGGCACACCGGGTACCGATGTGGCCTTTACGAATGCCACCTATGGTTCTGGCACTAGCGGAGACGGTGGTTATCAAGCGTTCTGGGCAGGAGGTGATGGAGCGGCTGTTGTGTTCCCATCTAACCCCGCTTGCGCTTCCAGTGCTAACACATATTACGGATACAATGCCGGTACACCGATGTTCGTTCCGATAACACAAGAAGGACAAGACTTCAATAAAGGAGGTGAAGGTAAAGCCGTATACTACAACAAGGGTTATTGGCGTTACTACGATCCGGTTAACGGCGAAGAAGGAGCTACCGGATACACGCTGAAGATTTATAACCAAACAGCTGCAGATGGCCGTGTAGAGTTGTCCTCTACAACTTTCACCAACGCAGATGTTACCGGTCAACTCTTCAAGGCGACCGTTAACCTGGAAGCTGCGGGAGGTTATGGTGTGAAGATCTTGCGTAACAACTCGATGTTGTACACCAATGCTTCCGGTCACCTCCATCGTACAGGAGATGTGGTAGTTACCGATAGACAGGACGATAATTATGCAGCTATTTGGATTAAAGCGACCGCTGCCGGTGATTATGACTTTATCATCACATGTAATGGAGACGGAAAGATATGCTTGCAGGCAACCTTCCCCGCTAAAACCGGTGACTATCGTGTGCTTTATACCGATAATGCTAGTTGGTCACAGACATCTAATCACGTAGCACAAACATGGTTCCACCCCTCTCGCGTAATTTCCGCAGAGGGAGGTGCTGAAGATATAATCTCATTCTATGTAGCCAAGGATAATTCTCCTCAATACAAGATAGAGAAAGTGAATTCTATCAATGAAAGTACCGGTGCTATTACTTGGACACAAGTACAAGGTTGGACGGATATCAGTGTAGCTGCAACAGGTGTATATAATTTCAAGATCACTCAAAATACAGCGGGTGACGGAATCAGTTCTGTAGAGAATCTCGGCGAATACACAGGAAACTACTATATCCGCACCGATTGTGCAGGCAGTACGAAGTGGGACAACTATAAGTCTGATGACCACATGATGACGTACTCTGAGTACTCAAAGGATCACAGCGATTACACGCACTACTACATGAAGTTTGTCGAGAGCGGCATGAATGTGAAGTTCTGTATAGCTAACGACTATAGTGATTGTATTTCCGATACACTTATTACGCACAACTATAGAGGCGGAGATGCGAGTCATGTTCACGAAACCGATGGTGTCGGTTATAAAAAAGGCGATATCATGGCAGACGCGAACGTACGCTTCATGTGGGATATCCGTTATAACAAACTGATTCGTGCTTATCTGGCAAGAGGTAAAAATAATGGTAGTAAATTCCTTGTCCTTTGCGGTCAAGCAAGTGAGTTACTTGCTCCGGATGGAAGTCCGCTTACAGGAGATAGTGAAGCTAATCCGGGCAATAACCATGGTGGCGGAGCAAACAATATGCAGTTCGTGGATAATGAGAACTGGATTTATGAAGCTAATGTAAAGATTGTACCGAATTCATATGTTAAGTTGACGGCTTTGTTCCATGGCTCTACGTTCTATTTTAAAGGAAGTGAAGGCGCCTTTGATGCAGACCACGCTATCCAGTTGATGACGGGTGGTGGTAGTGCAGAGCTTGTTCGCGTGATTTATGACTTCAAAACAGATCGTTTGTTAGCTGCTTGGCAGCCGAGCGGAAATATATCTACGGTAAAAGAGATTAACGCCGACGTCATGTTCGTGCGTGAACATCAAGGCGATATCACGCAGTTGACATTCTCGAAAGGTGAAGGAGATGTAATGGGAGCTATTACGAAGATCGAGACAGCCTACGCAGTTCTGCGTTTTAACAAATGGACGATCAATAACAAGTCGAAAGCAGATGGACATGCACCGCTCAGCCCGCTACTCTCTCGCTACGAGCGTGACCTCTTCTATATTTCCTTCCCGTTCCGCGTGTCGATGAACGAGGTATTCGGATTTGGCACATACGGCAAGCATTGGATCATAGAAGAGTACGACGGAGCTACCCGTGCAGAGAAGGGTTACTGGGCAGAGTCCGGTCCGAACTGGAAGTTTATTTGGGACCGTAAGGGTAAGTTCTTTGAACCAAACCAAGGATATATCATCGCCTTAGAGCTGGATGAAATGGGCGAGGAATCCGACGTATGGGCAAATGATGTTCAGAACGTTGAGTTGTACTTCCCGTCATACGGAACGATGGGAGATATCACTAACGCCAGCGTTAATTGCACTATTCCGGAGCATCTGTGTACGATTAATCGAAGCGAAGAAATCGGCGGCAGTGGTCTGCCTCTCGGCTCTGAGTACGATCGTCGCGTGAAGGATAGTCACTGGAATGTCATCAGCGTTCCGACGTATGTGAACACGAATAACCTCACATTCGCTAATACGGATTGGATTACTACCGCTGACGAGACGCATGTAGGTCCGAACTTCTTCTATGAGTGGAACTCGGCAGATAACAGCGTAACACCTCGTTCGGGTGTAGGTTACACCTATAAAGCAATGCACGCGTACTTAGTACAGTATTGCGGAGTTATCACTTGGACGACCAGCGTAACACCAGCCGCAGCTCCGCGTCGCAACCCGAAATATCGCGGCAATTATGAGTTCCGTCTGGAGATATTGCAGAAAGACGAGGCAGTTGACCAGACCTTCGTGAAGTTAAGCGATAACGAGGCGGTTACAACTGAATTTGAATTCAACTACGATATGATCAAAGAGTTCAATAAGAATCGATCGAACATCTACACCCTCATCGGTACAGAGCCGGCTGCAGGTAACGTATTACCGCTAACCGATCAGACGACGGTTGTGCCGGTAGGTGTAATTGCGAAGACGGATGGCGACTATACCTTCTCTATTCCGGAAGGCACTGAAGGTATCGGCGTAACGCTGATTGATAACGAAACCGGTATCCGCACGAGCCTGAGCGCCGTTGATTATACGATTAACCTGAGCGCAGGCACTTACGACGATCGATTCCTGCTCGAGATCTCGCCGATCAAGCACGTAGCAACGGGCATCGAAACGGTTAACGAAGAAGGAGTGGCGACAAATGGCGCCCGCAAAATAATGATAGACGGCTTGCTGTACATCGTGAAGGATGGTAAAGTATTTGATGCACAAGGACGTCAAGTAAAGTAAGGAATGAAGGAATTAACGAAAGAAAGAGTTAGAGATATGAAAGCAAGAATTGTAATGATAATCATGGCGGTAGCGCTCATCGCGCTGCCGACCATGGCTCAGCAACAGGAATGGCAGTCCACTTCGGCTATGCAGACGTCCGGAAGCAATTACACGCCGCAAGTGAATGCTGTTGGCGCCACAACTGCTCCTTCAGCAGCCACCACCACTGAAAGCTATTCGCCTGCCGCGACCCAAGGTCCAAACAGAGCGAAGAAATTTGATGTCGGTGGTGATTCCGGTCAAGGTCCATCTCCTATCGGCGATGCGATGGTGCCGTTGATGCTGTGTGCACTCGCTTTTTGTGGCGTGGTGTATTTCCGTCGCAAAAGGGCATTAAATAGTTAAACCAAACGGTTTTGACCAAACCCTCTTTAAAAAGAGGTAATTTTCATAATATTTTTATATTCGCCACTGCCACTCGTGAGAGCCGCAGTGGTTTTCCTATAAAAATGCAAGCAATTTTATTTTTTTGCCCTAATTATTTGCACAATTGAATATTTTGTAGTAATTTTGCAGCGGATTTAGTTACACTTGAGTAACCATACAACAAAAAGTATCGGTGAATTGGTATTTTGAAAGTAAATTAAAAGGTTACACAACAATAACCATTTAGGCATAAAATAATTTAGATATATGAAACAAGTTAGCGTCAAGAAGGCGTTGCAAGCGTGGCAAGGCATCCAACCGATTTCGGAGAAAGATCGGGAGCGTCTGAGTCGTCGGTTTACTATCGACTACAACTACAATAGCAACCATATCGAGGGTAATACCTTGACCTATGGTCAGACTGAGATTCTGCTGTTGTTCGGAAAGGTCGTAGGTGAAGCGACCGTTCGTGATGTGCAAGAGATGACCGCAAGTAATGTAGGACTGAAGATGATGACTGAGGAGGCAAAGATAAAGGATATGCCGTTGACGCAGAACTTCATCCGCACGTTGCATCAAACGCTTTTGCGCGAGGATTATACGGTTTATCGCGAGTTGCCTAACGGTGTGCAGACCAGTTACACGATCCATGCGGGACAATATAAGACGCGCCCGAATAGCGTTATCACTCGTTATGGTGACCGCTTTGAGTACGCTGCTCCGGAAGAGACAGCTGCATTAATGGCAGACCTCGTTACTTGGTATAACTCGGAGGAGGAAGCCGGACGGTTGTCGCCGATTGAGTTGGCAGCGTTGTTTCATTATCGTTACATCCGTATTCACCCGTTTGAGGACGGTAACGGTCGTATCGCACGCCTAATGGTGAACTTCATCCTGTCGCGTCACGGACTACCGATGATCGTGGTGCGTAGTCGCAAGAAACAGGACTATCTGGAGGCATTACATCAGGCAGATCTGAATGTGGGGAAAGTGCCGAGTGACGGTGCACATGCCACCATCAACGATATTGCACCGTTTGTACAGTATTTTCAAGGGATTGTGGCTAACGAGATATATCATGACTACCTATTTGTGACGAACAAGGATGAGAATGTATGGTGGTATGACGGAGAGATGATTGAGTTCCGCACACCGAACTACGCAAAGATATTACGCATGATGCAAACACGTCCGGCATTGACACAAGAGGATATGCGGGATGAGTTAGGTATCAGCCTGACGGCCGTGCGTAAGTTGGTGGGGCAACTGACCGAGAAAAACTATGTAGAGAGGAACCCGAAAGATGGTTCGTGGCGAGTAATCATCACACCTTCTGTGTAAAATGCCACCAAAAATGGTGGTAAGAGTACCACCAATAAAGGTGGTTATACACCGCCGGTGGTAAGAAAACCATGAAAGCTTACCTCTGGAAGGTTTGCGGCGATGCCTACGACGCAGCGTTAGCTGGAGCATAAGAGCCGTAAGGCATGGCAAGGGAGTCTCTCTTCGGAGAGGCTCTTTTTTTTGATATAAAAGAAAAATATATAAAAAATACCTTTGAATGATTAGGAACGGTGTTCCCGATGTGCTTAGACGCTAATAACTCCTCGAAAACAAGTTTTCGGATAGTTATTACCGCTAACCCCATCACTCTGCGAGCGCAATCATTCAAAGGAGAAAAATACCGAAAATAGTTTTTATATCCGTAATACCATGCAAAGATCTGGAATACAACAGGGATCTTATGGTAGAATAAATATATTTTTGGTATTTTTGCCTGATTATTGTTTGGATCTCGTAAGAGATAAGGATTTGATTGGTAAGGTTCATGGTAAATTTACTTACAAATGAACGTTAGCAAGCAAAGACTTATGGATTATGTAATAATCTAAACAATAATCAGTATTTTTTTATATTTTTCTCTATCTAAATTCGTATATTTGCAAAAAAGAATGGCATATGCTTGCGTATGTCATTTTTTTGTTGTAATTTTGCAATCGCAAAATTTGAATAACGCTATGTATAAGTCAACCGATAAGATATGCGACCTGATGGCGCATGAGGAAGATGCGATCCAGATCATCAGCCGTTTCGGCCTGGAGATGGGAGTAGGAGAGCAGACGATAGAGCAGGTATGCGAGGCGCATGACGTCCATACGCCGACGTTCCTCGCCATCGTCAACTATAAGATCTTCCACCAACGCGCACTCCCCGAAGATATCGACCTGCCGACGCTGCAGCGATACCTGAAGAACGCGCACACGTACTTCCTCGACTTCCGCCTGCCGCGCCTGCGCAGAGCCCTCATCGAAGCGATCATCCCTGCCGATCCGACAACGAAGATACCGGGACTGATACTGCGGTGCTACGACGAGTTCGTGGACGAGATACGTACGCATATCGAGCACGAGGACGAAGGCCTCTACGATGAGCACGAGCACGACGACCAGCGCATCACCGACAAACTGACGGAGATAAAGAACCTCATCATCAAGTACTATCCCTCGCAGAACGACCAATCCCAAATCACTTATCTATTGATAAGCGTCATGTCCGACCTATGGCATACGGAGCAGGATTTCGCGGACCATTGTGCGATAGAGGACGATATCTTACGCCCGGCGCTTCGATGCCAGCCGGCAGTGAACCGCCGTCATCAGTTGCCGCAGACCGAAGAACTCAGCGAACGCGAGAAAGACGTGCTGATACAGGTGGTGAAAGGACTGAGCAACAAAGAGATAGCCGACGTGCTATGTATCTCCATGCACACCGTCATCTCGCACCGAAAGAACATCGCCCGGAAGCTGAACATCCACTCCACGGCGGGTCTGACGATCTATGCGATCGTGAATAAGTTAGTCGATCTGAATACGCTGGAATAACTACATGTTCGCGTTGTAATACTGCGGTTGGCCGGTCACTTCTTCGCCAATCCAGTCAGGACAGGAGATGGGTTCGTGCTCATCTCCTAATTCTATCTCCGCGAGGATGAGTCCCGCCTTCTTGCCGGAATGGAACACATCCACTTCCCATTTGCGCTCCTGACCCTCGTAGGGCGGGGCAGGGATGATATAGCGCGTCTTGGCAATAGCGCCGGGCAGACAGAGACGGAGCAGCTCTTTGGCATCCGCCGGATCCAACTCGCGCTCCCACTCGAACTTAGCGAGCCCCTCGCGCAGCACGGAGGACTTGATAGTAAGGAACGCGCGTGCGTCGCGTATACGCACATGAATGGTCTTCTCCGGGTCCTTGCATAAGTAACCCTGCACGATCTCATAACTGGTGACGGCCTGCGTCTTAAACGCCTCCGAACGCACCAAAAACTTACGCTCTATTTCCGTATTCTTTGCCATAGTCGCTGCAAAATTACTACTTTTTTGCGACATACACAAAAAAAAGTACAAAAATATTTGGTCAATTCAAAAATTTGTAGTACCTTTGCACCCGCTTTTGAAAAGAAGCACATTTCAGTTATTATCCAGGAAGGGTGGGTGAGTGGCTGAAACCAACAGTTTGCTAAACTGTCGTACGGGTAACTGTACCGGGGGTTCGAATCCCCCCTCTTCCGCAAAAGAAAAACGATTTGTCTGTCTGAGTTTACTCAAGCAAGCAAATCGCTTTTTTTTCTTTTGCACAGAATATCAGCGATAGCCTGTGGATTGTTAGGAGCGGAGCGACGTGAGAATCCCCCTATACAACAAAAAAAAGAAGGTTGTCTCCTTCTTTGACTTTTCTAATCACATACGTGATTACAAAAGAAAAAAAGAAGGTTGTCTCCCGACAACCCAATCTTTTCATTTAACCTTAAATCTAATACCATGAAAAACACGGTGCAAAAGTACTGCTTTTACACCAACTGACCAAATATTTTTGCAAAAAAGTGCTTAAAAACTAATTTTTGTAAAATTTGGTTAGCAAAAATGCCTATATTAGTCGCAAAGTGTAAACAAATCCTCCCTTGGATTGATCAACATGACAGGAACAAGGGCTTGACGGATGGCGTGTAACTCCTGCGGACCGAACAAAATGTCATCGAGCCCGTAATCACGGCTCGCGGTGAGGATGAGCAGGTCATGGCGGAAGTCGCGCTGCCGCTCCGCCGCCTCGCGCATCAGCTTGAAGGAGTTTTTCTTCGCCATTGCCACCTCATAACTGATGGGTTCGCCCGTCTTCTCTGCGACAGCCTTGATATGCGTAACGATGCGGTTGACGTTCTGCCGCGCGTGGGAGCCGTAGTCGTTGGCCTGCAGCAGGATGATATGTGCGCCGGTTTTACGCGCCAGGTAGGTACATATCTCCGCCTTATAGGTCTCTTCCTCGAGCATCGAGACGGGCACTAACAGACGGCGCAGCGGCTTGACGGTCATCGTAGGGGTGACAAACACATACGGACGCCGCTCCTCGCGGCATTCGTTGAGGTAGTGCTGGATTGCGCGGCGCTTGTTCTCGCACGTCACCAACTTGATATCTTCGTTATTGTCCCAAATCATTCCAGCGGAAGGGGTTCTTGCGGTTCTTGCGGGGCGTTGAGGCGGTCCCAGTTGATGGTATCCATCGTATGACGGTACTGTCTGGCTGCAGCCGCATGCGCGCCGTAGGAGGACGAGAAGATATGCGTGTTGTTCAGTTCCGGACTGGCGCACATATACAGATAGTCGGTCTTCGGCGCGTTGAGCACCATGTCGAGCGTCTCGGGCGACGGACAACGGATCGGGCCGGGCGGCAGACCCGGGTTCTTATACGTGTTATACGGCGAATCAACCGCCAGGTGGCGATACAGCACGCGCTTGAGTTTGAAATCGCCTACGGCGTACTTAACCGTCGGACAGGCCTGCAGCAGCATGCCTTTGTGCACGCGGTTGATATAGAGGCTGGCGATAAGCGGCATCTCGCGTTTGTTATGACTCTCGCCCTCGACGATGGACGCTACGATAGCTACCTCGATAGGCGTCAGACCGATAGAGTCGGCTTTCGCGCGGCGTGCGTCGTTCCAGAAGACGTTATACTCGCGCTCCATGCGCTTGAAGAGCTGCTCCATCGTGATGTTCCAATACACCTCGTAGGTGTTGGGGATGAAGAGGCACCGGCTGGTCTCTTTGTTCAGCCCGTAGGGCGCGAGGAACGCATCGTCCTCGAGGGCCGTTAACAATTCGACGCTGTCCATCATGAGGTGGTTCGTCACCTTGCCTGCCAGGTCCTCGCGGGTGCGGACGAAGTTATTCCACGTGATACGCACCGGCGTCTGGTAGCCGTATTTGAGCCGCTCGATGAGTTCGCGGTTGCCCAGTTGCGCGTTGAAGGTGTAGTAACCCGGTTCGGGGTAGTTGAACACCAGCGCGCGGGCATGCAGCGCAAAGTCGCGCCGGCTACCAATCTCGTAGTCCTGCTCGATGAGGTTGAGCACCGAGTCGATGGTCGCGCCCGGATAGATCTTATAGCTGTGCTCCAGCCCGTCGAACGAGCGGAAATTGCTCACATGCAGACGGTAGTACTGCTCCGCGACAAAAGCGATGCCGAGGAAGACGATGAGGCACGAGACCGTCAGGGCTGTGCGCCAGATATAACGTTTCTTTATCATATTATTTTCCTCCTACTAAGCGTTTTATTTCCGATAGTTTATTGAGCGCCTCGAGCGGCGTCAGGTTGTTGATATCGAGCGACTTGACCTCATCGCGTATCTGCTCCAACACGGGGTCGTCGAGTTGGAAGAAACTCAGCTGCATGCCCTCGCGCGTCTCGCCGATATGGTCGGTGGGCTTCGCCAGGTCGCCGTTCTTCGCCGCCCGCTCGAGGTCCGCGAGGATCTGGTTGGCGCGCTCGACGATGGATGCCGGCATACCCGCTAACTTCGCTACGTGGATACCGAAACTGTGCTCCGAACCGCCGCGCACCAGTTTGCGCAGGAAGATGATCTTACCGTTCACCTCGCGCACAGAGACGTTGTAGTTACGGATGCGCTCGAAGGTCTTCTCCATCTCGTTCAGCTCATGATAATGGGTGGCGAAGAGCGTCTTGGCGTGTCCGCGGTGCTCATGGATATACTCCACGATCGCCCAGGCGATGGATATACCGTCGTAGGTGCTGGTGCCGCGGCCGAGTTCGTCAAACAGCACCAGACTGCGCTCGGAGAGGTTGTTCAAGATTGACGCGGCTTCGTTCATCTCGACCATGAAGGTGGACTCACCCATCGAGATATTATCGCTTGCGCCGACACGCGTGAAGATTTTATCGACGATACCGATGGATGCGCTATCGGCGGGCACGAACGAACCTATCTGCGCGAGCAGCACGATGAGCGCCGTCTGGCGGAGTAACGCGGACTTACCGGCCATATTCGGACCGGTGATGATGATGATCTGCTGGCTGTTGTTATCGAGCAGCACGTCATTCGCGATATACTGTTCGCCCGCCGGCAGCTGTTGCTCGATGACGGGGTGACGACCCTGACGGATGTCGATGACGAGGCTGTCGTTGACGTCCGGACATACATAGCGGTGCTCGGCGGCGACGGTCGCGAAACTCAACAGACAATCCAACTGCGCCAGCACGTTCGCGTCCAGTTGCATCTGCGGCACCCATTCGCTCAGCGCGAGCATCAACTCCTGATAGAGCCGGTTCTCGATGATCTGGATGCGCTCCTCGGCGGAGTTGATCTTCTCCTCGTAGGTCTTGAGTTCGTCTGTGATATAGCGCTCGGCATTGACCAGCGTCTGCTTGCGGATCCACTCCGCCGGCACTTGGTCCTTATAGGTGTTGCGCACCTCGAGGTAATAGCCGAAGACGTTGTTATACCCTATCTTGAGGCTGCTGATACCCGTTCGTTCACTCTCGCGCTGCTGGATCTGCAGCAGGTAGTCTTTTCCGTCGGACTGGATAGCGCGCAGTTCGTCCAGCTCCACGTCTACGCCGCGGGCGATGATATTCGGTCGGCCTTGTGCCAAAGGCGGGTCGGGATTGATCTCCCGCTCGATACGCATGCGCATTTCCGAGCACGCGTCGAGTTCTTCGCCTAACAGCGACAGGTAGGCGTTATCCCGCGCCTCTTCGCATACGCGCTTGATAGGCACGATAGCCCGTAAGGCGCGCGCCAGTTGCACCATCTCGCGCGGACCGATACGACCCGTGGATATCTTGCTTACGATACGCTCCAAGTCGCCGACCTGCTCGAGTGACTCGCGGATCGTCTCGCGTGCCTCGGGTTGGCGGAACAGGTGCTCCACCACCGTCTGTCTATTGCGAATCGGCCGTACCTCCTTGAGCGGGAAAGCCATCCAGCGGTGCAGCATACGTCCGCCCATCGGGGTGATGGTGCGGTCAATGATGTCGAACAGCGTGCGGCTGTCCTCGCGCTGCCCGCCCGTGAGTTCGAGGTTGCGCACCGTGAAGCGGTCGAGCCAGACGTATTTGTCTTCTTCGATACGGCTCAGGTGCTGGATATGCCCCGTCTGCAGGTGTTGGGTCATGTCGAGATACATGAGGATACCTCCCGCCGCTGTCACGCCCGCCGGCATCTTGTCCAAGCCAAAACCTTTGAGCGAACTGACGCCCCATAGTTTCTGCAAACGCTCCTTGGCGGTGGACTCGACGACCATCCAGTCTTCGAGTTCGAAAGTGAAGTATTTGGAGCCGAACAGGTTCTCTACGTCGCCCTTGCGTCCGCGCAGGTGCAGCACTTCCTTCGGCCCGAAGTTGGTGAGCAGTTTGTCGATATAATCGCTGTCGCCTTGGCCAGCGAGGAACTCACCCGTAGAGATATCGAGGAAGGCGACGCCGATGACGTGCTTGTCGAAATGCAGGCACGCTACCCAGTTGTTCTCCTTCTGCGTGAGCGTCGTGTCCGAATAGCTGACGCCCGGCGTGACCAGTTCGGTCACCCCGCGCTTGACGAGTTTCTTCGTCAGTTTTGGATCCTCGAGTTGGTCGCATATCGCTACGCGCAGACCCGCCCGCACCAGTTTGGGCAGGTAGGTGTCGAGGGCGTGGAAAGGAAAGCCCGCCATCTCTGTGGACTGTTGACCGCCGTTCGAACGATGTGTCAGCGTGATATTCAGGATCTTCGATGCCTTCACCGCATCCTCCGCATAGGTCTCGTAGAAGTCGCCGCAACGGAAGAGCAACATCGCATCCGGATATTGCGTTTTGATGTCGCGAAACTGCTTCATCATCGGTGTTTCCTCAGTTTTCATTATATCTTTTAAATCATCAATTATCAATCATCAATCATCAATCACCTAAGGTCCACCGTTACTTTGAGGTTAAACCGTCTGCCGGTCAGGTAGTTCGGGCTCGCCCATTGCTTGCCGAACGCGTCCGCCACCCAGAAATAAGAGTTGACGTTTCGCCATCCTACGAGGTTGAACACCTCGAACTGGATCGCCCACTGCTTGACATGCTTCGCGCTCGGCGCCCGCATGAACTTCGCCGTCTGGGCGTTGAAGACGTAGGTCGCGCCCAGGTCGATACGCTTGTACATCGGCATACGACCCCAACTGAGGTTGTTACGCGGCGCGTAGAAAGGCTGGCCTTCGGCAAACTGCATCTTGAGGTGGAACTTAAGTTGCGGCAGTTGCGGGATATAGTCCTGGAAGAGCATGGAGAAGTTCCACCGCTGCTCCGTAGGACTCGGTATCCACGGTCCGCCGGTGATGAAATGCTGGCGCGCCACCATCGTAGAGAACGATATCCAGGAATCCGCGCCGGGCACCAACTCGCCGTACAACTTGAGGTCCAGACCCGTCGCGTAGCCTTGCGAGTCGTTCTTGCCCGAGTAGCGCACACGCACGTTGTCCACCGTATAACTCTCCATCCGGTCGATGTACTTATAATAGCCCTCCATTGTGAATTTGAACGGTCGTCCCCATGCGCGGAAATAATAGTCGCCGCCGAGCACGACATGCACGGAGCGCTGCGCCCTGAGGTCTTTGTTGAGGTGAATACGCGTCACCCCGAGCTCGTCGGTGATGGTGTCGCGCAGCTCTTTATAGAACGGCGCCTGGTAGTACAGACCCGTCGCGAGGCGGAAACAGAAATCGCGCTTCCAGCCCGGTATCCATTCCACGGACGCGCGGGGCGAGGGCAGCACTTCATTGTTCCAACTCCACCACTGGAGTCGGCCGCCGACGGTCAGTATCCACTGGCCTGAGTTCGTGTTCCATTTATGCTCGTTCTGGAGGTAGGCTTGCACGCGCGCGGTCGTCATGTCCGAGTGGCCGCGGAGGGTATAGAACAGCTCCATCGAGTGGCCGTCGTCCGGCATGGAGTAGCCCGCGCTGTCGCGCCATTCCCATTCGCTGATATAGTCGCGTATCAGTTCCGCCTGTCCGCTCACGCCCCAACTGAGGGTGTTCTGTCCGCGCTTCCATGCGCCGTGATGCGCGAGCGTGATGACTCCCGACTCGAGGACATTCCGCGCATGCAGGTGGTAGATACCTGTGCCGAGCATGTCCGTCTGACCGGAAGGATCGAGCGCATCGTCGCGCGAATAGGACGACGCAGACCCGTCGGACGGACCATTGGACAGCACGTACTCGCCGGTGATGTCAAAATTCTCACGCTCGTTGGAGTAGTAGCCCGATAGGTCAAAACCAATCTCCACTTCGTCGCTCACCTGGCCCTTGGCGCTCAGCGCCGCAAAAGCCGTGAGGAAGCGGTCTTTCTCCTGGCCCTCGTAATAGATATTAAGCGTCTTGGCGTTCTGTCCGCCGAAAGACTCGCTCAGGCTGTCCGGCGTGAAGCGGTAGTCGTTCTGGCTGACATTCCCGAGGAAGGCCATCTCCCAATTACTCTTTGTACTTTCATCTAGACGGCTTCTTTCACCTTTCACCTTTCCCCTTTCACCTTTCACCTTCCATGTGATATAGGTCTGATAGTCGATGAAGGTCGGGTCGTAATTTCCCGTCGTAGCCAGTCCGCCGAGCATGTATTTGCTGGTCTTGTAGCGCAGGCCGTGCATCATCGAGTAAGTACTGTCGCCGTGCCCCACATAGAGCTGTGCGCCCAAGAGACTTGCGCTGAGACTGGCCTCGAAAGCCGTCGGACGCTTGTAGGTGATATCCAAGACCGACGCCATCTTATCGCCGTATTGGGCACTGTATCCGCCCGCCGAGAAATGGACGTTCTCCACCATCTCGGGATTGACAAAACTCAGTCCTTCCTGTTGACCGGAGCGAATGAGCATAGGCCGGTGCACCTCGATGCCGTTGACATAGACGGAGTTCTCGTCGAACGAACCGCCGCGGACGTTGTATTGGCTACTGAGTTCGTTGGTCTGACTGACGCCGGCGAAGGTGATGAGCAGCGACTCGATAGATCCGCCGGTAGCATCCGGCATGACGCGCGTCGTCGTCGCATCGATATAATCCATCGTGCCTTGCGTATGCTTGATACCGCGCACCTCGATCTCCGTCAGCACCTGTTCATCCGTCAGTAGTTGCACGTTGATATTAATCACGTCGCGCACATCGAAGATACGTTGCTGCACGGTCGTATAACCGATCATCGAGTAGGCGAGCACCACCGTGTCCGCTTCGTCGAGCAGCAGTTCGTAATAGCCGTTTTTGTTGGTTGAAGTACCACCTAATAATTCCTTTGTACTTTGTCCATTGTCCCCTTGTACATTCGTCCACGCCGCTACATTCGCCAACTCGATACCCACATTGTCCTGATCCACCACATATCCGTATATACGCGCCGTGCGCGCGTAAGAAAAAAGGCTGCAGAAACAAAGCACCAAAAAGTTTACTATTTTTAAGATTTTGCGCATTGTATGCTGATCGGGGTTTTATGCTGGTCTTGTGCTGGTCTTATGCTATGCAAAAGCTATGCAAAAAAGTACACGATTATTAAGATTTTATGCTTCCGTTCAACTCTTCGATATAATTGGTGAGTTCCTCGCCGCCGAAACCGGTCTCGGACGAGGTGACGAAGACGGGCGGCAGTTCTTCCCAATCTTCCAACAATCGTTCTTGGTACTTTGTCACTTTGTCCTTTAATGCGACTTTTCCTAACTTGTCGCCTTTGGTGAAGACGATGGCGAATGGTACGCCGTTCTCGCCGAGCCAAGCCATGAACTCAAGGTCTATCTTCTGCGGTTCATGCCGGCAGTCCACCAATACGAACAGGCACACCATCTCCTCGCGCAGCAGACAGTACCGCTCGATCATCTTGCGTAGCGCCTCGCGTTGTTTCAGTCCCGTCTGCGCAAAGCCGTAGCCCGGCAGATCCACCAAGTACCACTGCCTGCTTTCTACATTTCCACTTCTTTCAACTTTCAACTCTCCACTTTCAACTAAAAAGTGGTTTATCAGCAAGGTCTTTCCGGGTTTCTGGCTCGTCTTCGCCAACTTCGGATTATGGCACAGCATGTTGATGAGGCTCGATTTGCCTACATTACTGCGCCCGATAAAGGCGTATTCGGGTTTGCCCGTCCGCGGGCAGTCCTTCACGTCCGGACTGGAGATGATATATGTTGCAGTTCGTATCATTTCACACAATTCGCGGCGCAAAATTACTAAAATATTTGCATATATGCAAAAAAAAGTGTAACTTTGCGAAAAATTTACAATAGATACCATGAAAAAACTCTTTCCCTTTGCCCTTGCTCTCTTGCTGTCAGTCCCTGCTGCTGCGACGACCTATTTCCCCTCGCGTACGGATTTTCGTGACGAACAGATCTATTTCCTGCTCCCTACGCGGTTCTATGACGGCGATCCGTCGAACAACACACAGTGTTGGGACAATCAGTCCAAGAACGCCGGTGACCCCGCGTGGCGCGGTGATTTCAAGGGACTGATTGAGAAGATGGATTACATCAAAGCGCTCGGTTTTACCGCCATATGGATCACGCCGATCGTGGAGAACGCGTCCGGCTATGACTACCACGGCTACCATGCGCACGACTTTTCGAAAGTGGACCATCGCCATGAGTCGGAGGGCGTCAGTTTTCAGACGGTCATCGACGAAGCCCACGCGCGGGGAATGAAGATCATTCTGGATATAGTACTGAACCATACGGGTAATTTCGGCGAGGCCAACCTCTGCAAACTCTTTGAGCGGGACTGGTCTGCCGACCAATCGTCGCTGGACTGCATGGTGCCTTTCACACAGAAAGACGGCGGTGTGCTGCCCGATAACTATGCGCAGCTGGAAGCCGGCAAACAGTACGCGGCGCGACTGTCGAAGATGAAGAATTCGGACGATGAGAACGGCCGGAAAAAGAACTACGACTCCCATAACTACTGGCATCATTTCGCGCATGGCAACTGGGACGAACCCAACCGCTGGTTCTTCCAGATCGCCGGCGACTGCGTGGACCTCAATACGGAGAATCCCGCCGTCTATGAGTACCTCATCCAGTGCTACACTTCGTTTATTAAGATGGGCGTGGACGGTTTCCGTATCGACACCGGCGGACATATACCCCGTCTGGCCTTTAACAACGCTTTCATCCCTGCGTTCATCGCGGCCGGCGAAGCGGCGAAAGACAAGCGCGGCGGTACTCCGTTCTATATGTTCGCGGAGGTATGCGCGCGTTACAGTTCCATCCTCTACCGCGAGCATGCCAACCTCTCGCCGTTCTATTATACCTGGGCGGAGAGCCGCAGTTACGAGTGGGATAACACCGCCGCGTCATGGGACAAGCTCGTGGAGATGGAGGGCTCGGCCTGCACCTCGCATGTGAACTGGCAGTCCGTATGGCAGCAGGCAGAGGATGACTACGGCGGTTTGTCTTCCCAGCCAACCTCGAAGAATGCGCTCTTGGAGGGCAATACCTACCATACGCCCGACTACTCCAAAGCTTCCGGACTGAACGTCATCGACTTCCCCGTACATTGGAACTTCGCGAGCGCCGCGCAGGCATGGAACATCGCCAATCCGTCGAACGACAAGTACTACAACGACGCGACATGGAACGTGGTGTATGTGGACTCGCACGACTACGCGCCGGACGAAGTGCAGTTCAACCGCTTCTCCAAGCCGCAGGACACCTGGGCGGAGAACCTGAGCCTGATGTTCACCCATCGTGGTATCCCCTGTATCTTCTACGGCTCGGAGGTGGAGTTTCAGAAAGGCAAGCGTATCGACGAAGGTACGAATATCGCGCTGCAGAACTCCGGACGTGCGTATTTCGGCGGTTATATCAAGGGCTCTATCCAGACGACCGACTTCGCGGAATATACCAATGCGACGGGCAACCTCGCGACATCCCTCTCACATCCGTTAGCCCAACATATCCGGCGGCTGAGCAAGATCCGCATGGCGGTGCCGGCGCTGCGCAAAGGGCAGTATTCCGTAGAGGGCTGCTCGGGTTCGTTCGCCTTCAAGCGCCGTTATACGGACGCTACGACAGACAGTTATGCCCTCGTCTGCATCAGCGGAAACGCCACCTTCTCCGGTATCCTCAACGGCACGTATGTCGATTGCGTGACTGGCGACACGAAGACTGTCACGGACGGCAAGTTAGCCGTCTCCTGCCCCGGCAAAGGCAACCTGCGCGTGTATGTGCTCTCGACGACACTGACCCCTGCACCGGGAAAGATAGGCGAGGACGGGAAGTATATATACACCTCTTCGCCGAAGAACATCCCCGATCCTACATGGGACGGTACCGAAATGGAACTCACGGAAGAGCCCGAGAACCCCGGTGGAGGTGACCCGACCGCCCCGGTAGCGCCGTGTTTGACCAATGCGGAAGAGCGCGCGGTGTTCTTCACCAAGTCCGAGGATTTCGGCAATGCCATCAACTGCTATATATGGTACACGAAGAGCGGCAAAACCACGCAAGTGTGTGGAGGCTGGCCGGGCAAGAAAGCCACGGCGCTCGGTAACAGCAACTATAAATTCGTCGTGCCGGATGAAGCGGCCGCCATAGACAGCGACTGGATGGTTATATGGAATGACGGAAGCGGGAACCAAACGGCTGATCTCAAATACAAAGACCAATACCTCTATGCGGGTGCTAACAAAGGGGCTATTGCACCAACATCACTCGTCACTGCCATCTGTGAGAACAGTACCGCAATAGAGAATGCAAGCACTTCCGGTCTACGTGTTTTTGCAGACCACGGATCGATTATTATCATCGCCCCGCAAGAGAGACAAGGTCAGAAACTAAATGTGTACACAACGGCAGGACTGCTCATCCGCACAATAACACTCACCGGCGAAATCAATTATATTGATGCATTGCCCGCCGGCTTGTATCTCGTTGGCGACAAGAAAGTGCTACTATAATGTGGCGCAATAGCATGCATGCTATTGTCTTGTGTTGTGGATTTCTTGTCCCGTAAGTGTATATATCCTTCCCTTCCGGCCGATTAAGATTTGTCCTTCGTGAAGAATTTTAGTGGCTGAAGGTTGCTTATCTTCTTGGATGTCGTTTATACCATTCGTGTTTTGGTATGTATGGAAAGGCATGGAAACAACGCATTCTCCTGTTTGTACATACAACTCATAGTAACCATTCTTTAGGACGGATATATCTATTGCTTCAGTCGGCTGTCCCTGAACGGAACATACATACTCAGGAGGCGCCTGATAGTCGTAGGTTGTTATCCATACACTATCCACATGGATGTTTATTATATCCTGATTGTCATAATCACGCAAGTAATATCGCAGAACGGGGACATTATAGTCTCTCTCTATGTGCACCCACCATACTCCTGCTTCCAGGCAATAATCAAAATCCAATCCGTTGAAGCGGAATTCATACACTTGAACGCAGTCCCCCCAACGCAACCATGCCAAATACGAATTTTCCGTCAAACCGACCATGGGAGCCAGATCAATGGTGTCGCCATCCGTTAACGCAGTACGTGTTAGGAGAGTACGATGCAATGAATAGATAGATGTAATCCACAGACTATCCACGGTGGGAGCAGGCGCTTCTCCGTTGAAGATGTTAACGATAAGGTTATGTGGGTTAATGTTGGTGAAGGAGACGTCCATATTCGTATAGGATTCGCATTCGCCACAATAGTAGAAACTATTGCTCCAATAATCACTTCCGTTAATCCATGCGATGCATTGGAACTCATTTTCAGAGTTGCCTAATAGCGGCTTGATATCAATGATGTCTCCCGATTGAGCGCTTGTTCGCATATACACTGTGTCGGGATTTGCACAAGAGTTCTTCCGCCCTACTATCCATAAACTGTCCACGTGAGGCGCTTCTTCCTTGCTTGACTCTTGAATGGTAAAACGGATTTGATGCGGAGATACCAATACCGCGTCTTCGGTAATGATGTCCAATTCTTTGGTAATAGAGGTGTTGCGCTTGTAAAATCGCCGGCATATACAAGAATCGCCGATTTGTGCGAAGAATAGATGATAGCCTCTTTCCAACTTGGAGATATTGATGTAATCTCCGGATTGCGTATGAAAAATGAGTACTTTGTGTGTAGTTTCTTGTGGAGACGCAATCCATCCGCTGTCTATCGGATGCGCTTCGTTATGTGTGAACAGCAAAAGATTTTCCTGGGCATAGGGGGTGCTGTTTCCTATACTGGTAGTAATGGTTATGTTTATTGCGTGAGCACTGCAAGTGCCCGCCAATATACAAATGACTAATGCCTGAATAAAATGTTTCATATTTGCAAGACTTTTAACAAAAAATATCGTTCGCACGATGTTTTCGCTCCGTAAACGAGCCGTTGCCGAAACAATCCCGAATGTTAGATATTCTTTGTGGCTCTCTTGGCCCATGTAATGAAGCCGATGAGACTGATGAAGGTCACCGCTCCGGCTATCGCATAACCTATCCAACGTATTTCCGGAGACATGTTCAGGCCCTCCGGAGCTATTAAGATATAACTGCTGCATACCATTGTCATAAACAATGCCGGTATCAACGCAATAAGATAACCGAATCGGAAACGCTCCTGTCCTTGAGAGAGGGCAGGGGTTGTTTTTTGCCTGTAAAGCCAGATCGTTCCTGCCCAAAGCGTGAAGACCGCCAGACTCTGGTTGGTCCACGCGAAATAGCGCCATACGATATTGAAATCCACGAACACCATGCCAAACACGCAGAGGAACAGCGGCAGGGCCAGCATCAGGCGGTTGAGAATAGGTTTCTGGTCCAACTTCAAGTAGTCGGCGACGATGAGTCGGGCCGAACGCAAAGCGGTGTCGCCGCTCGTGATAGGCGCAGCGATGACGCCGATAATAGCCAATATACCGCCTACTGTGCCGAGCCAGGAACGACTCACTTTGTCAATGACCAGCGCCGCGATGTTCTCGCCCGGGTGCTGTGCCGCAAAAGCCTGCAGACCGTCAATACCATAGAGACCCGTCTCGGGATCGGCGAAGAAGGTGCCTGCTGCGGCTGCCCAGATAAGCGCTAAGATTCCTTCGGCCACCATCGCGCCGTAGAAGATCCAGCGACCTTGGCGCTCATTGGTCACGCAGCGCGCCATGATAGGACTCTGCGTGCCGTGGAAACCCGAGATAGCTCCGCAGGCAATGCTTACGAACATCATCGGGAAGAGCGGCAGACCATTCGTCTGTCGGTTCTGCAAGCCGTCGAAGACTTCCGGCATTTCGCCGCTGTGCCAACCGAGCATTACGATCATAATACCAACACCCATAAACAGCAGTATGCCGCCGAAAACAGGGTAGAAACGGCCGATGAGTTTATCCACAGGAAGCACCGTCGCGAGCGCGTAATAACAGAAGATGATCAACACCCATGCGATAGGTATAGTTGATAGTTGAAAGTTGAAAGTTGAAAGGGGGCAGAGGCCTTGGAGCAAGGTAGCAGGACCGCTTAAGAAAGTCGTCGTCAGCAAGATCAGCAGCACCAACGAGAGGATGCGCATGAAGACCTTTACGCCGTTCCCCAACTCGTCGCCTACGATATCCGGCAGCGATGCGCCGCCCTTGCGAATAGAGAGCATACCGCTCAGATAATCGTGTACACCTCCGGCGAAGATCGTACCGAACACAATCCACAGAAAGGCCGCAGGGCCGTAGAAAATACCCATGATGGCGCCGAAGATAGGACCCAAGCCGGCGATGTTCAGGAATTGCACCAAGAAGATACGCCAAGGCGCCATCGGCACATAATCCACACCGTCCGTCTTCGTCAAGGCCGGCGTCTTACGCTCCGGCTCGATACCGAAAACCTTCTCTACGAATACACCGTAGGTAAAGAAACCTACTACCAATAAAACCAATGCAATAATAAACGTAATCATACATCAAACAATTTTGCGACTGCAAAATTACTGCTTTTTTTTGGAATAAGCAAGAAAAGGAAGAAATTTATTTACGGATTTCTTCGTAATCCAGAGACAACGCTATGACCAGCACACCCCATTAAGGTTATGCGAGCATAGATTAAGCCATACATAACAAAAAAGAACATCTTTCGATGTTCTCTCACCCTTAATGGGTTGTGGGCGTTTACGGATTCGAACCGCAGACCCTCTGCTTGTAAGGCAGATGCTCTAAACCAGCTGAGCTAAACGCCCTTGCTTCTCAAAAGCGGTTAAGTTAACCGTTTTTCTCGAGAAACATTCTCTCGATTAAAAAGCGAGTGCAAAAGTACTGCTTTTTTTTGATATGACCAAATTTTTTTGCAAAAAAATGCACTTTAGGGGTCATTTTTTTTGTAAAACCCTATAATTATACCATTTTTTGCCCTCATAACGGCTAAAAATAGCATAACATACGATTGGGATAAGACATCCTACCAGCATGCCGCCGAACACATCCGCCGCGAAATGTTGGCTCAGATAAATACGGCTGTACCCGCCTAAAGCGGCCGCAAAAAAGAGCAGGAACTGAACCAGGATCCCATGGAAACTAGGAATCCTAGGGCTCTTAGTTAATAAGATACACACCGCAAACGCGAGCGCGAAGAAAGACGTCGTATGCCCGGACGGGAAGGAGAGCCAGTAGTTCATCCGCACCCCTTCGGCTAAGGGCAATTGTACGTCCGGCATGTGCTCCGCGAACCACGTGAGAGGACGGGGAGCTACGAGGATATGCTTGATAATCTGCGTGGTAAGCGCCGCGAACGCTTGGCAGGCCGACGCAAACAGTCCGTCTCCAAGGCGTCCGAAAAGCAGGATCGCGATGCATACTACGTACGGAAACCACTCCGCGATATGCGTATAATACCTATAGAATATATCGCGCGCGGGCGTGTGGTGATCGCAGAGCAGCAGGTGCAAATCGCCTTTCTCAACGCATAAAAGGGCTAAGCCCAATGCTATCAAAAGCATCAGGCTTAGCGATATAAATACGGCATTCTGTCGAAAGAGATTTCTCATTTCACGCGCTGACCGTACATGTCGTACGTGCGTCCGTCAAACTCGACGCAGATACGACTGTTGATAACCTTCTTGCTGGCTTGCGGATTAGCATCCTGGGTCTCGACATCCTGTTTCGGAGTATAGTCATCCAAATTATCCGGAACAAAGAACGAGCAAGAAGGAACAGGCTCTTTGCCTTTCTCCGTGAGCATCACATAGTACTCGTCGCCCGGCGTGAAGATCTCTTCGGAATGGAAGATAGAGGTCGCTGCAGACGGATTCTTCTGCTTATCAATCTCATTTCCGTTCAGATACCATTGGTATGCTACGAAGTCATAGCCCTTGTTGCCACCAAAGCCCTTTTGATATACCGCGAGGACGTTGTTGAAGCGGAAGACCATGATATCCTCCGGATATTTGACGGTGATATCCAGCGCTGTGGACTGCTCAATAGCGGGCACCTCAACGCCATCTTTGTTGATCTTACAATTCGCATCTTCCATGAGGATACAACCTACATAGCGGCCCGGTGCCCACTCGCTAATCGGCAGATTAACCAAAGCCAACTTGCGGTCGCCTTCTTCGCCTTTCTCTACCACATCAATGAGGGTCGTGTCAATTAAGCGGTAACCCCATTCGGCCGTAGGATCGTGCTTAACGAGGCACAGGTAGGCGTTGAGGTGATCGCCATCGCGATTGTATGAGAACGGAATATCCAAGTTTCCGTCTCCGGCACAGATCTCTTGCTCTTCCGGCTTGTTCTCAAATTGCATACCGAGGCACTTCACGATGTTGATATGCCATGTAATGACGGAGTCGCAAAGCTCGCGGTTCAGGATGGTGTCGTTGACAACTGTCGAGGTCGTATAAACCGAATCTTCGAGCTGATAGTAGTCTTCGGCATAGACCGTAGTGTCATACGCTGAGTTGTAATGCAGGAATTTCTGGATGATGACAATAGAATCGCAGCCGTAGGGAACAGTGTCGAGTATAGTCATTTTTCCTGTATAATCCGGATCTACGCAGTCGCTGCCGGTATGACGAATCGTATCGGGACGCGACACATAGAAAGAGAACTTAACTGTGCCGAAATCAATATAAGCGCCTTGCGGACATTTCTTGTATCCTCCGTAGTTGGCAGTTATGTCATACCAGCTGGGAGAAGTATATTTATGCAATACAGAAATATTCGTTATTTGTGATTGTGGATCCGGAACGATGGTGTCTAATATAACTCCATCTCCGAAATCAATACGCATTTGGGTCACAACAAAGTTACCTTCAGCATAGGGGGTAAATTCAAGAACCTTGTTTACGCAAAATGTTTTGTTTTTGGTTCTGTCAGCATCTAGCGTAAAACCATCGATTTGCATGCTGTTTTTTAGAGTTGAGGAACCGGCGGAGTATGCATATGACTCTTGGTCTCCGTGGCCGTAAATATGTGCTACAAACCTCCCTCCTTTTAATGTAAAGGTCAGTTTAGCATCTTCATCGGCCGCAGTTCCTAATTTTATTAAAGCATAACAATAATCGGATTTACCGGGGACAGGAGTGAAATCATTAGGACTGATTATATTTTTAAAATTCTCCTCATGCGCTAAAAGTTGAAGAGAATTTACATCTTCTTTTTTCGTTATAATATTGGCATAATGGATTTGAGTCTGTTTTGTTGGACATGCACCAAATGTTATTTCTGAAGCCATTTGCTCTAGGGGACTTATCCATACCATGTAGGGGTCTCCCAAGCCGGATGTGGGCTTATCATAATCTTGACCTGTGGCATATAAAAATACGGCGCACGGGCAAGTCGCCTCAATAAATGCAGCTTCGTTTTTGCATACATAAGCAGGTGCTTTAGTACGAGAACCAGAGCTTGCATAAACAGTACCGTCAGACATTTCAAATTCAAAAGTCTCTCCTGCTTTCAAAGGCCTCCCTGTTACGGATACTCCATCAATTGAAACCTCAGTATCATTGTATGCTGCTGTTATTCTAACGCGGTCTGCGTTACGATCTTTGGAACGACTGACTACAAAAGTCGTGCCCCATAAATCCAATGGGAATGCTTGTTCATACAATAAATCTCTCGCAGCTTTATCGGCAGGAATACGAGTTCGTACGCATCCTAAAAATACAGCGATTTTCTTTCCGTCATGTGCGAAAATATGCGAACCTGATAGACTCTCTGTCTCAGAATTACTCATTACTTGGTAAGTCTCACCACGTTGTAATGTGATCTGGAATGTGCCGGTTTTACCTTTTACTGTTTGTGCAGTAGGAGTAATATCAATTTTGGTATCATCCTCTGTTGCCAGTATTGCAAACACCGAACGTTGCTCCGACGGTGGGAAATCTTGTGTGATATACTCGCTGCCAAGTGCAGTTACAGGCAAGATATTGGACGCATCAAAAGAATACTTCATTCGGTTTGCAACATAAACGGAGATATCCTCGTCGGATTGAATAAGCAAGCCGTTGTCGTATGGATTTTCGGAATAATTAGGATCGTGGGAGTTATCAGTATCTGTAGAAGGGTACCATTCTGTAAGGGGGATATCCTTGATGGTAGTCCAATCGTTAGCTAAGACATCTTTTTCCTTCCTATAACCAGTCCTTGGATTGGTAATTATCACCTTACATGCCTTCTTTGATGATATAGCAATGTAAGGTTTGAATTCTTTTTTATTCTCATTGTTATCACCAATGGTCAAGGTTGCCCAAAATTCCTTACCCTCCGTAGAAGCTTGCCCAAATGAGGGGATGCAGTAACTCGCAAACAATGCTACTAATGTCAGCGATTTGATGAATCGTTTCATATTGTTCTAATTGTACTTTTTTTATTTAGTTCTCGGGACATGGTCCCGTGATGGTCCTGTTTTAATCCGTATATTCCCGTTACAAAATCTCAATCTCTACACGACGGTTATTCTGACGACCTTCTTCGGTGTCGTTGGTGTCGATAGGTTGCGTCTCGCCGCGACCTTCAGCCTCCATACGCTCCGGTGCGATACCACGCTCGATGAGGTCTTTCATCACCTCGTTGGCACGTCCGTCAGACAACTTCTGGTTCGCCGCATCCTTACCTACGTTATCGGTGTGACCGACAATCTTGATACGTACTTGCGGGTTGCGAGCCAGGTACATGTACAGGGCTTGGAGTGCCTCTTCCGAACGACTGAGGATGCGCGTCTTGTTCGTCGCAAAATACAGGTTCTTCACGATGAATACCTCGCCTTTCTTAACCGGCGACAGTGCGATATTCATCGAGTCGCCGATATTGGCGATCGGCATATCGAGTGTGTCGTAGCCTATCTGCGCAATATGGATCGAGTACTGCGGACCTTCCTCGAGCATCTTGCTCGTTGTGCCGGTCGTCGAGTCGGTAGCCAGGCTGTAAGCGGGCTCTGCGGCATTCGCCTTGAGAATCTGTACCGTAGCCGGAACAGCCATACCGGTCTCCTTATTGAACACGCGTACGCGCAGTACCGGCAGGTGCTTGAGGGCGATGGTCACGTATTGGGTCGAACCTACCTCGTCGATGGTGAATTGTTGCGAAGCAGGGTAGAAGTTCTCTGCTTTGGCATTCACTGTGAAGTTACCCAGAGCATGTTTCTGGCGTAAGCCCTTCGGACCGATCTGCTTCTCGCGCAGCGCGATCTTTCCGGACTCCGTATCACGTGTCTCTACGAGAGCCGTCGGCAGCGGTTCGTTCGTGCGCTCATCCACTACGCTGTAGATAGCGTATGCAGGAGGCGGCGGAACAGGACGGGCTTTCTTACCCGGAACCTCAAACTGAATGGTGAATTTCGCGCCCACGAAGAGCGTGTTCAGTTTGCTGTTGCCGTTCATGGCGAGCATCGTATTGCTGCGCTGAACAAGCACGTCGTTGGTGGCGAACTCAACGGGGTTCGCCGCAGGCGTATTGTTGATATTCAGCACGCCGTACTCTGCGAACAACGCTACACGATAGTGCACGTGCTCGCGACCGAAAGGCTGACGCTGACCGGGTTTGACGGCCTGACGTTTTTTCTTTGCTTCCTTGCTGTTGCTCGGCTGAGCTTGCAACCACTCGTCGAGGTCAATACCGAACTCGGCTGCAAGGCTTACGTCCGGTTGCTTGAACTGGATCTTCTGGTTGGTCTGTCCGTTCAGCTCATGGATGCCCATGCCGTAAGGCTCTACATACATCGGATCGGTCACAACGATGTCGTAGCGACCGCTCTGGCTGTAGGTGTTCCACAGCGAGTAATAGACTTTTGCACCCACCAGGAAGTAATAGCGGCTGAACTGCGCACCGAACATCACCGGCACACCGATCTGCATCATATTACGGCTCTCCGTGAGTTTGTCGAACAGGTAGTCGTATCTTGCGCCGTACGTCAAGTCCGTACGTGACGCGTCAAAACCATAGGTCGAGGTCGAGTTGAGGAAGCGGAAGTCCAAACCGGTCTCGAACAGGAAATGCTCGTACTCGAGATTATACGTGAGGTTCAAACCGACACCTCCGCCGCCCTTGAGTTGTTGCAAGGCGTTGCTTTGGTTGAGGGTTCCGGATCCCCAGAGCGAACCATCTGCAGACGGCTGAATCTTATCCATGAGAGCCGAGTAGCCGGCGCGAATACCGAGGTTAAAGAGCGAGATAACCTCCGGTTTGGGATTCTCCAGACTCTCTTGGTATTTCTCATAGTCGCGAATAGCTTTCTCTTCTTTTGCTTTGATCTCCGCCTCTTTCTTGAGTTTCGCCTCTTCGCGTTGTGCCGCTACTTTTGCGCGCTCAGCAGCCTCTTTATCGCGCTGTGCCTGCGCTTTTTCAGCAGCCTTTTCAGCAGCCGCTTTCTTCTGCTCATTGGCCTTTGCAGCGGCAGCTTTCTTCTGCTCATTGGCTTTTGCGGCAGCAGCTTTGGCCTTCTCATTATCACGCTGGCGTTGCTCCGCCTCGCGTTGCTTGGCTGCAGCAGCTTTTGCTTTCTCTTTCTCCTTGGCAGCCGCTGCTTTGGCTTTCTCTTTCTCTTTTTGTGCTTTGGCTTTCTCGGCCTCTTTCTTCTTTTTCTCTGCTTCTTTCTTCTTCTGCTCAGCCGCTTTCTGTTGTGCGGTCTGTGCCGCAGGAGCCGGTTCCGGCATAGCATAAACAGCTGCAGGAGCGCAGGTCAAACTAAGAGCAACACTGGCAATCAGTACGTATTGAAAAATATTCTTCTTAGCCCATGAGGCACGATTAACTTCGTTCTTCATATCTGTGTCCTCCTTGATGATTAATGGTTAATATAGATTTTGAAACTACGACCGGCGCCGTCTGTTACCACGCGCAGGATATAGAATCCGTTCTCTGTCGGAGTAGGAATAGCGCGTCCGCCATCCGGGATATCGTATTTCTCGCTGGCCGTACCGCTGACGCTGATCCATTGTGCGTAGCACTCGATATCGGTCTTGCCTTGCCAATCGGCATTGACGAAGGCCGTGTTACCTTTGATAGCCACCGAACCTGAGACGGTCAGGTTGTCCACATCCGGATCGAAGGAATGACCCTTGCCGTTCGGATCGAAGGTCACCGGACAGGTACATTCTCTAAACTCCTCTTTGCCCTCTTCTTTCACAGTGTAGCAAACATAGTACTCGCCGCTCGTCTGCGGATCGGTCTCGTCCAAGTAGAGCACACTCGACTGCTGGTTGAATACGGTGTCGCCGTCGTGCAGCCATACATACTCGCTCAGCGTCTTGCCGATGTATTTCTCTGCAATCAGACCCAGCACGTTGTTGTAGCGCTGCTCTAACTGTTTGATCGCGTATTCCATGTGGAATTCGATATCCTTGTCGAAGACGGTAGACTCGCACTCCGAACCAATATGGATATGCATCTTATACGGCGTGCGATCCGGCGTGTCGGCCGGTACATGCACGATGATCATCGTATCGCCCTGAATATGTATCTCCTCTTCCTTAAATCCGGCCAGAAGCGCTTCAGGCGATAAGGTGATCTTTACGCTGTCGCTCGTCAGATCCACTTCGGCGGGGTTGTCTAAGATGATCTTGATGTCCGTATCCGTTCCCAGCGGGATACAACGCGGGATCTCCAAACGCTTTACCTCAATCTTCGGCATGCCGACATTCACGTGGAAATGAATACTATCGTAGTCGTAGTCGGTCCACTCAAAGCAGTCATCGTCGTGCGAACCAATCTCGCGGAAGATCTTCACATACGCCTCATAGTTCACATTTCCGCGGTCACCTACATCGTAGAAGTGACGAATGGAATCTACGCCGATCAGCAAGGTGTCTGCGCCATCACCGAAGAACCAGTATATACTGTCCGGCTCGTAATCCAAACGGCACTCGAACAGCACACTCTTGTCTCCGCAGAGAAGGTTGTCACCCTCCGCAGAGTAAGGCTTGTCATCGATATACAACGTCGCCGACAAATCGCGTGTGTTACCGCCGGCAGGATATCCATAACTCTCTTTCTCGCCAAAACCATACACGTGAGCGATGAATCCGGAGTCGGAAACCAAGGTATGCGCGCGAGCGCTACTTACGTTCGTCAAACGCGCATAAGCATATTCGCTATTGCCGTTCAAATCTTGGAAGAGACCGGATATGTCGTCGCCGTCATATCGAACAGAAGCTACGTTGTCTTTAGTCGTGATGATATTAATGAAATGGTCCTTTACCTGTTGGGTCTCGAACGTACCGAAGGTCAACTCCTTAATCTTCTGCTCGATCGGGTTCACCCAGATCTCCGAGGGGTCTCCATTGCAGTACTTACCGCTCTTATGGTCATAGCGGTTACTGGTCATAAACAGGTGCACCGCGCAGGGGCAAGAGGTCTCAATGAAATGGCTCACGCCGTCATACCACGTGTGGCCGTCTCCGTCATAATTGGTCATACCGTCTTTGGCTCCGAAGTCAAACTCGAAGAAGTGTTTTTTGTCCTCGTCATTGCCATCTTCAAAACTGAAGACATGAATCGTGTTGCCATCGAGTTTTACTACGGTGCTGTCCACTAATGCCTGTATACGAATCTTATCGATACGCTCCCAATACGTGCCGGCTGCCTGATTGTCAATGGTCGTCAGCGAAGAAGTGATCGCAAAGCGGCGTCCCCAATAGTTGATCGGCATGGCTTGCGAATAAACGTGGTCTCGGTCGCGGACCGTAGGAATATTGGTGTGCGAGTTACCGTTGAATACAGCAATCTTCTTGCCATTGCGGGCTTTTACCTCTGTGCCGGTAAAATCAGCACTGAGACCGGCCTTGGCTCCCGTCCATACGTAATAAACCTGACCTCTCTTTAACGTGTCGGTCGTGAAGAGCGTGCCGGCAGGTTTACCTGTGTTGGTGGCAGCTGTAGGAGTAATGTCTACTACCACGTTGTCATCAGCGGCTACGATAGCAAAATGACTACCCTGGTTATTGTTCTCATGATCATGAGGCGTGTAGCATTGAATGCGGTACTCGCTCAAGAGCGCGCGCGTAGGCAAAATAGATGCTACGTCGAAAGACTTGTTCTTGTAATTTGCCGCAATCAGCGAGATAGGCTTGTCTGACGTCACATGCAGCGCACGGAACACCGGAGTCTCCTCCTGCAAGTCCGTCACGTAGCACGACTCTTCATGGGCATTGAGGTTCAACTGCTTAATGTCGTTGTCTCCCACTTCGACCGTGTCACGATACCCGGTCTCTTTGTTCTCAACATACACTTTGGTAGCATTGTTCGCCGAGAAAGTGAGCAGCAGATCCTGATACTGACCGTCATCACCACGCATCAGGGTCACCCAGAAATCCGTGCCCTCCGTGGATTGCGCTTGCAGAGCATTCGGCAAAGCGATCATCGCCGCCAAAATCACTCCGAAGAATAGATGTTTTTTCATATGATAGTTTGTGTTAAATGTATGTATCCAAATTCGGGTGCAAAATTACACAATTTTCGTCACGCGCGCGTGCAGATATTCGCGATAAATGTGGAAAAATTGACAAACTTATCGGATTTGTTGTCCGAAAATAGAGTAGGAGCGATTATCTTTGATAATCACGATCTTCCCCTCGCGGATTTCTTTGCGCGGAACTTGTTTCTCTTCGCCGGTATTACAGACGCCTTGTCCCGCCTTTGGCGCAAGCAGATACAGCTCCTGCATACAGGCTCGTTTATCAGTCTTCCCACCAACAGATAGTATCCGTATCGTTTGCGTGTTAGCCGGCACAGTAACACGATAACGCACCTCATTGCGGGTCTCTTGTTGAACCGTCTCGCTGATGGTGCGGAAGGGTGTTTCGCTGCCATTGAGATAGATATCGAGTTGCATGCTCTTGGCGCTATTATAGGGCGAGGCGCGGAAAGCCAACACGGCTGTGTCTGTCAGCTGAATACCCGTGAACGATATCTCGCCATCTCTGTTGCTGGAACCCATGGTGATGGAACTTGTGCCATTGCTCTGAACGTCCACTTCAGCGCCCTGAATAGTACCGTTTGTGTAGTTCTTAGCAGTGTTCTTGGCGATAGCCGGCAGGTTGATCAGTGTGTCGTACTTTTGCGGATCGGGCGTCGGCGTGATTGGTTCCGGACACACATTCGTCTGGAAGGCGCAGGTGAGGGCATTCAGGTCCACCGCTTGTCCCTTCTTGTTTCCCCATATATATTCCACCAATTCCGGATAGTCAATAAACGGATTACGGTTGTGCTGGATATCGGAGATACGATCTGCACGGCAGCATTCTTTATCGCTCACCGGATCTGCGCGGTGCCAATCCAACAGCACTTCTATCAACCATGGCTTGAATTCCAGATAGGAGTTGTTATCCAAAGCATTGGCTGCGTCAAAAGGCGAGGTGCCGGATTTCCATACAAAATCTTCGTAAGCCGTTGCGATATAGAAGTAAGCACGGGCAAAATCGCCGCGGTACTGCGCTTCGGGTTCAAAACAGATAAATCCGGTTGACGAGTTAGCGGCTTTGGCCATTTTAAAGGACCCGTTGTCAAACTTGTCGGCTTTATTGACATGTCCGGGCGCATAGTTGCTCTTCTGGCTATTTGCGCGCTGGTCGGATGGATTAAGGTGATACAAATCCTTGTAGGCATCGTTCACCTCTCCACCCCACCAGCTTTTCGGGAAACAGTGCTCAATATTAAGCGAACAGCCTGACTCGCCTTGTTTGTTCGGATAGTATCGCACGCAGTTGGAATACATGTCCCACACAATTCCATCCGGGTGCATGTCCGTCAATGGCAAAGCCTGCCAGGTGCCGTAGGCCTTGAGATCGCCCTTTTCCCACTCGGGAGGATTACTCGAGCTGTGGTAGGTCGTAACGCCATAATCATAGCGCTCTCCGCCGCGAACAAGCAGACTGAGCGTGGATTTCAATACCGAGTCTTGTGTGCCGTTAATGGCATCGTAGAAACCGGTCGGGATATCTTCAGCCATCATTCCGATGGAGAAGAGGACGGTTAAAATCAGAAAGAGATGTTTTTGCATAGTATAAATTTTAAGGGGCTTATGCTGGTAATATGCTGGTAAAATGCTGGTTAAATGCTGGTATTCTGCTGTTTAGAATTTTTCGGCGCAAACACAAGCAGCAGGTTCAGTATCACGTACCAAAGGATACAAGCCGTGCCGCTGAAGAGCGCAAACTCGATATGCTTCGCCGCGATCGCCTTCGCGATGCAAAAACCGATCAAGATTAAGCAACCGATCACAAAGCCGATAACGGCCGTCTTATCCTTGCGGAAGGACTTGAAGCTGAAGAACGGTATCTCCGCGTTCATCAGGTAGCAACTGACGAGCGACAGACCAAGTAATACCCACGCGATCCAGTCGTACGCGATAACCGAGATAGGCATGCAGCACAGCGCTCCCCAGAAGATCGCATTCGCCGGCGTAGCCAAACCGATAAACGAGGCATGTTGGCGTTCATCCACATTGAATTTAGCCAGGCGCAGCGCAGAAAAAGCAGCCATCAGCAAGGCCAGCAATGCCCACCATCCTAATATCGGACGCAGGTAACAGAAGAGCATCATCGCCGGAGCTAAACCGAAGGTGATATCATCGGCTAAGGAGTCCAACTGAATACCGATTGGACTCGGTGCTTTCAGCAAGCGGGAACTCAGACCGTCGAAGAAGTCGAAGAACGCACCCGCGAGGATGAAGACAAAGGCTAAGATGAATGCTCCTTGCGTAGCAAGGAAAACCGCTATACTGCCGCAAAGCAAGTTGCAACTCGTGATAGCATCAGGAATGATTCGTTTATTCATTTTTCAATTGTTTATATACAAAATATGTAATGGCGAAAGTCGTCACGCTGCACGCGTTGGCGATCCAGAAGAACGTCGTATAACCCACCGCCATCTCTATCGCGCCGGCCACAAAACCCGGTATCATCATACTCAGCGCCATGAAGGCCGTGCAGATCGCGTAGTGCGAAGTCTTATAGCGCCCCTCTGAGAAATGCATCATATACATCATGTAGGCCGTGAAACCGAAGCCGTAGCCGAATTGCTCGAAACTGACAGCTGTGCCGATAATCCACAGCGACTCGGGCTGCGCCATACTCAGGTAACAATAGACGAAACTCGGCAGAGTAAGTGCGGCCGCCATCAGCCAAATAGAGCGTCTCAAGCCCTTACGGGAGATATAAATCCCGCCTAAAATGCCGCCCAGCAGCAGGCATGCCACACCTATCGTTCCATACAAAATTCCTACCGTGTCGGTGCTCAGTCCCAGTCCTCCGCCGAGAATCTGCCCTTCGCGCAGAAAGCACTCTTTGCTATCCACTAAAAACGGCTGGCATAACTTCACCAAAAAACCTTCACTCAAGCGGTACAATAACATAAATGTTATTGCGAGTGCTACGCCGGGCTTGGTAAAGAACGTCACAAACGACTCCTTGAGTTCCGCCCAAACCTGTTTTCCATGCACGCCTTCACGCGGTTGATCTTCCGCTGCGCGGGGCAGGAAGAACGAGTGATAGAGCGTCACCAGCAGCATCAGCACACTCGTCACGCCCAGCGTCACTTGCCACGAGAACGGAATATCGCCCGTCGTGTTCTCTATATAGCCGGCGATATACACCAGCACGCCTTGCGAGAACACTGCCGCGATGCGGTAAAAGGTCGATCGGATCCCTACGAAAGCCGCCTGACTCTGGCTATCGTGCGCCAGCATATAATAGCCGTCCGCTGCGATATCGTGTGTCGCAGACGCAAAAGCAGCGATGATAAAGAGAATAAGTGTAAAGCGGAACGTCCCTGCAGTAGTTGCCTTTGCGGCTATCGTGTCAGCCGCAGGGTGGGGAAGACTGATGGTCAGTACGATACAAAGTATCGTAAGCAGAGCCTGCATCGCGATGATCCACCACCGCTTCGTGCGTAGGATATCCACAAACGGGCTCCAGAGACCCTTTAAGAACCACGGGAAATAGAGTAGAGTCGTGAAGAACGCCAACTGGTCATTAGGCACTCCCATTTTGGTAAACAGCATCACGGAGATGCTGTTTACCAAGAAATATGGGATACCTTCTGTGAAGTACAACGTTGGTACCCACACCCATGGTGATATGTTGCTTTTATTCCTTATATATAATACGCGCGTGCGCGATTATTGGAAGTTAGCGCGGTTGTCGGTTACCTCTGCCTTCTCCTCGATGAGTTGCATAGCCTGGTAGGGCAGGTAAGCGAAGCGTGCAGCCAGTTGTGCTTTCTCTGTCTCTGCGTTGAAAGCGTCTGCTGCGTTGTTAGCGGCATTGGTGCGAACTACGAACACACCCGTATTGCCTTGGATCGGCTCACTCAGCGCGTTCTCGCCGATAGCGAGTGCCTTACCGATGACAGCGGGCTCCATGCCGGCATTGCCGAAACGGCTGTCTGCCAACGAAACACGCTCAATATTCTGAATCGGTTGACCCAGTACCTCTGCGGCTTTCTCCAGCGACTCAACGTCCTTCAGTTGCTTCTTGATATACGCAGCCTTGGCGTTGTTGGTAGCCTCGTAAACCAGTTCCGGACGTACGGACTCCAGCGAGCGGTACTCACCGTCGTTTACCTCCGTCAGCGCAGCTACGATGAACTGCTGACCGCACTCGAAGACATCCGATACCTTACCCTCTTTGGCCTCAAAAGCCCAGCGAACGATCGGACGGCTGTTCTTAAGTTGACCTACCTTGTCGGTGTTGGCCGTCAGGTTATATTGCGGGATCACAGCGATACCTGCTTCTTGCGCAGCTGCCTCCAGCGACTCTGCGTTGGGGTTAGCTACGATGAACTGCTTAGCTTGGTTATAGATGATCGAGTAGGTCTTGCTCGACGGAGTTACCTCGCGTGCGAGGATAGCCAACTTCACTTTCGGAGTCGGTTTGCCTTGCTCCATGATCTCAAAGGTCTGCTCGCCCATACCTTGTGCTACAGTGAAGCGAGTGCCGCGCTTGCCTGCGAACGCAGGCTCAGCGATGTTCTTCGGCAGATCTGCAGCCTTGAACCAACCTAACTCTTGATCCTCACCATCCTCAACAATCGCCTTCAACTCTACGGAGTCAGGCAGCGAGTAGCCGGCTTGCATGATACGAGCCATCGAGTAGGTGTTGTTCTCAAACAGGATCTCTGTGCAGTCGCCGGCCTTTGCGCCCTTAGCGAACGCAAACTCCTTGAACTGAGCCGGAACGGTCTCTTCAGAGTAGTCACGACCGTCATACATGATATCTGAGTTGGTATTTACAACCAGACTGATGTCCTCCGTCGTGCGGAACTCATCCTTCAGGTTCGTCAGCAGGGTCTCTGCTGCTTTGAAGTCATCCTCCGAAGGAACGATGTCGAACGCGATATACTTGATCGCGCGGTTCGGGGTCTGCTTGTATTGCTCTTTGTGTTGCTTGTAGAGTTTCTTGATGTCGCTCTCGCTGTACTTAACAAGACTGTCAGCTACCGCAAAATACGGTTGGTTAACGAACTCTACGCCTACGCCCTTCTCGCGTGCGTCGAATGCAAACTGTGCATCCAGCGAGTTAGCCTTCAACAAGTGCTGCAGCAGTGCGGTGTATTTCTCTTGCAAGTGACTGATACGAACAACTTTCTCCCAGTACAGCCAATAGGTCTTAGCTTGCTGCAGGTTTGCGTTCTGCTCAGCATCTTCGCTACCGTCATTGATAGCCGAGATGAGGTTCTTCACTGCCTCACGACTGAACTGACCGTTCTCGTCGTAGAAAGCGCGACGGCTGCGAATGATCTGGTGAGGATTCTCGCCGATGCAGAGCTCACTCAGCTCGTCAACGGTAACATCCATACCGATTTTCTTGGCCTGTGCGCGCAGCGTGTAGTCCATCATCAGCATGTTCCATACTTGATTGCGGATCTGTGCGCTCATGTCTTCGTCAAAATCCGAGCGGCCACTCTCAATCTTGTAAACCTCCGTCAGTTGGTCTTTTGCCGCTTCATACTCCGTGTAGTGAATCTTCTGACCCTCGATCACACCGACATTCTCACGACTGCGGTTGAAGAAACTACTACCGGAGTTCAAAAAGTCTCCGAGGATAAATGCTAACATGGCGAGACCCACGATCGCTATCAGCAGGGCGCCATGATTTCTAATTCTTTGTAAACTTGCCATTTTTTTAATACTATAATTTTTAATTATCAATTATCAATAATCAATCATCAATTAAAATTGGGATTCGTCGTACTTACGAGCGGTGCGTTGTCGTTCGTCTCCGGCGTACCGTTGTAGTTCTTGAGCTTGCAATGAACGACTACCGTATCGTTCGGCTGGATATACTCTCTGCCCGGGAACGGCGAGTTGTTCATGCCGTAGCCGCGATATATCTCAAAGAACTGCTTGCCGTCGCTCGATATGATATACGTAGCCTTACCGTCCGTGAACTCCAACACTTCGGTTACCACGCCGAGTACGTCATAGGTCTCGGTAGAAGTACTACCGCTCGCCAATGCCAATGCTTTCGTAGCGGCATCGCTGGCACTGATCTGTCCCTCAGCCGGCTCCGGGCAACCCGGGAATGGAGGAGGAGCTACCATCGAGTCGATACGAACCAAGTATCCGTCCGTCAACTCCGGAACAGGAGGATTCGTCGAACCGCTCTTCTGATAGTACGTTAGCACACCTATCACCGTCACCTTCGAACCTACGCGCGGCACTTGACTGTTCTTGCGGAAGGGCAGGTTGTTGATGTTATTGATATAGTAGCAGGCAATCGAACCTGTGCCGTCCGACAAGTCAAAGTTGATGTTCGTGTACGAGCCGGGCACGTTCATCGGGTTGGTCGTGTTCTTCGACACTACACCCGAGAGCTTGTATAACTCGCCTGTCTTTGCGTTGACCGCCATACTCTTGCAAATTGTGAGGGCACTGTCAATCGAGATCTCGATACCTTCGGTATCCGGAATAAGAATCGGAATAGTCTCGTTGTTAAACGTGTTGTCACCCGGCTGGTTGATATACGGGCGCTCGCCACAACTGATCATTACCAATGCTATCAGCATTGTCGCGATGATAATGTACTTTTTCTTAGCCGTAAAGGCACGATTACCTGCAGTTTTCATATATGTAGTATTTAAGATTTGCATAATTACACAAATTTGGCACAAAAGTACAAAAAATATTTCACGCGCGCAAATAAATAAAGAAAAAAGTGAAAAAAAAATCAATTTTCTTGCATGTTCCAAAAAAATGTCGTACCTTTGTGCGCTTTTTCGTGGGTAGGGCATATTGTGTCCGCGCGAGAAACGGTATTAATAACTATTTATAGGAGGAAAAAACTATAGCAACAACCCCTAACAGACCGCGCGGCGGTCGAGTTATCAAAGAGGATCCGCATCGTATCAATGATAAGATCCGCGACGTTCAGGAAGTGCGCCTCGTCGGCGACAATGTAGAGCAAGGTGTCTACACCTTCCAGCAGGCAATGAAGATTGCCGATGATCTCAACCTCGACTTAGTCGAGATAGCTCCGACTGCGACTCCGCCCGTGTGCCGTGTAGTGGACTACCAGAAGTTCCTTTACGCTGCCAAGAAAAAGCAAAAAGAGGCCAAAGCCAATGCCAAGAAGCAAGAAGTCAAGGAGATCCGTTTCGGACCTCAAACCGACGATCATGACTATAACTTCAAGCTCAAGCACGCTATCGAGTTCCTCAAGGAAGGCAACAAAGTCAAATCCTATGTCTTCTTCCGCGGACGTTCCATCGTCTTCAAGGAGCAGGGAGAACTCCTCCTCGCGCGCTTCGCGGCTGACCTCGCCGAGTACGGCAAACCTGACAATGTACCTAACCTCGAGGGCAAGAGGATGATCCTCAACTTCAGTCCCAAGAGCCAAAAGGGTTAAAATACAACCGCCCGAAGGCTTACCTTATTATGCGCTGCCTATCGGACGAATTATTAACAATTAAACAATTTATTACAAAATGCCAAAGGTAAAAACGAACTCCGGTGCAAAAAAGCGTTTCACGCTTACCGGAACCGGTAAAATCAAGCGTAAGCACGCTTACAAGAGTCACATTCTGACGAAGAAGACTAAAAAGCAAAAACGCAACT
>JAFSQV010000068.1 GCA_017446455.1 Paludibacteraceae bacterium | reverse complement strand
GGGTTGCGGATTTACGTTCGAGGCTCTTCCGAGGGGTGCTACACCTCATAAAAGGGGTGTGCACTATTGCAGAATGTGTTTAGGTGTGGACTTTCTGATGGGTGCGATGGATTATGAGAAAGAGGGGCAGAAATATAAGAAGCGGATTGTAGTTAGGCAGTCGAGGTTTAGGGACGGGTTGTTTGAGCTGTATACGTATCATTTTCCGAAGCGATGGTCGGCGGCGTGCGTGGAAAACAGGGAGATCATCAAGGAAGCGCAGCGGCGTGCACACGCGTTAGAAAAGGACTGTACGCCGGAAGGTCTGGAATGGCGGATTCGGTTCTTGATGCACTATTTCCGTGTGTTCAATAGAAAAGAGAAGCCGGAAGAGGGTTTTAAGGCATATTCGCGGTTCTACCAATATACGTATGTAGCGATTTACCGGGAACTGAAGGCGGCGGCTCAGAAGGAGAAAGAAATATTTCAAAATTCGGAGGTCTCTCTCTTGCACCCCCTTTCCTCTGCTTCGCTTCGTTCCCCCGTTCCGTCGGGGGACATCACATTCGAACCGATAGATTTTCGGCCGAGATTGCAAGCGTTTTCGAGTCCGTTAAGGAGGGCGTACAACAGTTATCGGGAAGCCGGAATTTCCGGAAGATCCGGACCGCTGCGCTACTCCGGAGGAAAGGCGCGGGATAATATCCCGCACAATGAACAAAGCCCGCCGGAACAACTCATACCGGGATGATATCCCGCATCCATAAACGATACTTCCTAATATCCACAAAAGAAACTGCATCGCAGGCAATAGCCAAAATGAGCATGAAAGGCACAAAAATGCAACAAAAATGCAAAATTAATGGCATACGCTTGCGTATGTGCAATTTTTGTTGTACCTTTGCACCCGATTTAAATTGGCTAATTATAGACTTATGATCACGATAGAGCAATTAAAAGATGTTCAGCAGCGGGCGGACAAGCTCAAAGCCTACCTTCAGATAGACGAGAAACGCATCCAACTGGAGGAGGAAGAGTTGCACACCCAAGCCCCCGGTTTCTGGGACGACGCCAAAGCGGCTGAGGTACAGATGCGCAAGGTAAAAGGTATCAAGCGCTGGATTGAAGGTTACGAAGGAGTGCGTGCGGCGGTAGAAGAACTCGCCCTCGCTTTCGACTATTACAAAGAAGAACTGGTGACCGAAGAAGAGGTGGACGCAGCGTACGCACACGCCCTCTCGGGGGTGGAAGACCTCGAGATGAAGAATATGTTGTCGCATGAGGAAGATCAGATGCCGGCCGTGCTGAAGATCGTTTCCGGCGCAGGTGGGACCGAAGCCCAGGACTGGGCCGAGCAACTGATGCGTATGTATATGCGTTACTGCGAGAAACATGACTACAAGGTCACCATCGAAAACCTGCAGGAAGGTGACGAGGCGGGTATTAAGACCGTGACCTTCAACATAGAAGGCGAGATGGCGTACGGTTATCTCAAGTCCGAGAACGGTGTACACCGTCTGGTTCGCGTCAGCCCCTACAACGCGCAGGGCAAACGAATGACCTCTTTCGCGTCGGTCTTCGTGGTACCGCTCATCGACGACACCATCGAAGTGGAAGTCAACCCCGCCGGCATCAGTTGGGACACTTTCCGCAGTTCCGGTGCCGGAGGACAGAACGTCAACAAAGTCGAGTCCGGCGTGCGACTCCATTATAAATTCACCAACCCATTGACAGGTCAACCCGACGAGATCGTCATTGAGAACACGGAGACGCGTGACCAGCCGAAGAACCGTGAGAATGCTCTCCGTCACCTCCGTTCGCAGCTCTACGAGTTAGAACTCGAGAAACGCCGCCAGGCGCAAGCAAAAGTGGAGGCAGGCAAGAAGAAGATCGAATGGGGTTCGCAGATCCGTTCCTACGTCTTCGACGACCGCCGCGTCAAGGACCACCGTACGAACTATCAGACGAGCAACGTCAATGCCGTCATGGACGGAGACATCGATGCGTTTATCAAAGCATACTTAATGGAATTCCCTGAGTGACGCTCGGTGATATACTCTTCGGAGTAACTCGCCCCCTGCTCGACGACTCTCGCGGACCCCAACCGCTCGAGACGCCTCCGAGAGAGTACATACCTCGCTAAGAAAAAAGTTTAAAGTTGAAAGTTTAAAGTTGAAAGAATGAAAGAGTTAATGATCATAGCCGCTCTGGCGGTAAGTTTAAGCGCGTTTGCGCAGAGTGATACCACGCAAGTAAAGAAAGACAGCGTGGAAGGTTGGCAATTTACGACAGTGGACAGTGTGCCTATCACGCGGGTGAAGGATCAACACCGCAGCGGTACCTGCTGGGCGTTCTCGACGCTCGGATTCCTCGAGTCGGAAGTGCTGCGTATCAAGGGCAAAGAGGTGGAACTCAGTCCGATGTTCGTGGTCAGCAAGACGCTCATAGACCGCGCGACATACTGCGTCCGCCTGTATAACGAGCCCAAATTCGCAGAGGGCGGTTCCGCTTACGACGTCATCTACTGCATGGAGCACTACGGTCTTGTTCCGAAGAGCGCGATGCCCGGTATCCGCTACGGATGGACCGAAGCCGACACCCTACCCGTCTTCAGCGAGTTGACGGCAGTGGCGAGCGGTTATCTGAACGGGCTGAAGAAGCAGAAGAAACTGAGTCCTGTTTGGCGCGAAGGTCTGCAGGCTATCTATGACACCTATCTCGGACCGTGTCCTATGGAGTTTGAGTATGAGGGCAAGAAATACACGCCGGAGTCGTTTGTGAAGAGTCTGGGTCTGAATGCAGAAGACTACGTGTCCATCACCTCTTATACCCACCACCCTTTCTACGAGCGCTTTGCGCTGGAAGTGCCGGATAACTGGCGCATGGACCAGATGTACAACGTGCCCATGGAGGATATGATGCGCATCATCGACAACGCTATCGCCAACGGTTACACACTCGCTTGGGGAGCGGATGTGAGCGAGATCGGGTTCACCCGCAAAGGTATAGGTGTCGTTCCCGATGCCGACCACGGTGCTGACCTCACCGGCAGCGACATGCAGAAATGGGTAGGCATGACCAAAGACAAACAGAAAGAGGAACTGACCAAGAAACCTTTGCCGGAGAAGGCCATCACCCAACAGATGCGTCAAGACGCCTTCGACAACTGGGAGACAACAGACGATCACGGCATGCAGATCTTCGGTACCGCCAAAGACCAGAACGGCAAACGCTATTACATGGTCAAGAACTCTTGGGGCACCCTCAAGTCCGACTACAAAGGTATATGGTACATCAGCGAGGCGTTCATGCAATACAAGACCAACGACGTGCTCGTACACAAGGACGCTCTTCCGAAAGACATCCGTAAGAAATTGAAAATTGAAAAGTGAAAATTGAAAGGTGGCAGCAGAGGGCATCTATAAGGATCGCGGCAGTAAGTTCCTTGGGTTCGCAGAACCCATCAAAGACGAGGACGAAGCCAAAGCGCGGGTGGCATGGTACAAGAAGAAATACCATGATGCGCGGCATGTATGCTACGCATATCGTCTGGGACCGAACTTGTGGCGCACGAAGGACGACGGCGAACCGCACGGCACAGCCGGTGCACCTATTCTGCGCTCTATCGATGCCCGCAATCTCGATAATATCCTCGTGGTCGTCGTGCGCTATTTCGGAGGCACATTACTCGGCACCGGAGGTTTAATGGTCGCTTATCGAGAAGCAAGCAAAGCAGCATTGGATAATTATGGATCAGTTTAAAGACATACGTGCGTACCGTGTAGGATGGCTCCTACCCTTTACGGATTTTCTGCTCGCCTTCCCGCTGCTCGGAATATGGGCATGGCGGACGACAAAAGGAATCCGTCTGGACTATTTAGGAGACCGCAAACAAATCGAACGCGACATCAAGAAGGGCGCTTTCTTCATCACCAACCACCGAGACATCATCCTCGATGCCTCTTGGCTCTCGCTCCTGCTGCGCTGCCGCTATTTCATCCGTCCGTACATGGGAATAGGCAATAATCTCTTTGCAAAGAAATGGATTGAACACCTGGTTCGTTTTAACCGCTGTTTTGTAGTCAAACGCGGCGCCGGCACCCACGCACAGTTGGAGAATGCCAAACAGTTATCCGCTTACATCCGTCATCTTCGCGGGCGCCATAAGTCCATCTGGCTCGCTCAACGCGAAGGTCGTGCCAAAGACAGCAACGACCTCACACAAGTCAGCGTATTACACATGCTGACAATGAATAATGATGACATCTTTGAAGCCGTAAAGGCCCTAAATATCTGTCCGGTAAGTATCACCTACGAGTACGATCCTTGCGACTATCTCAAGGCCCGCGAGATGCAACTCAAGCGTGACAACCCCAAGTGGAGGAAGCGCGCGAAGGATGATGTTGAGTCGATGGTTACCGGCATTCGTGGCGAAAAAGGGCGCGTCGTTTTTCGTCTGACGCCGAGTATCAATCCGGAGATTAACGCCATGTTAGCGGCGCATCCTGAATACCGTGAGTTACCTCAACATGACCAGTTGCAGCATATATGCAACATCATCGACCGCCACATTCATCAAGGCTACGAGATCTATGAGCGTGGCACGGATTTTGATGCCTACATAGAGAGCCGATTGGCGAAGATAGAACTGCCAAACAAAGACGAGGCGTTCCTCCGCGAGCGACTGTACGAAATGTATAATAACCCGGTGATCAATCACCGAAAGAGTTTAAAGTTTAAAGTTGAAAGTTGAAAGTTTAATGTTTAATGTTTAATGTATCATGAAAAGAGCAATATTCCCAGGGTCCTTTGACCCGTTTACAGTAGGCCACTATGATATCGTGAAGCGTGGCTTGGAGATTTTCGATGAGATCATCATCGGTATCGGTCGTAACAGTACGAAGAAAGAGACCTTCCCTATCCGCGAACGGGAGGAAGCCATCCGTAAAATCTTTGCAGACGAGCCGCGCGTGAAGGTAGCGATATACGACTGCCTGACGGTGGATTTCGCCAAAGAGCAAGAGGCGCAATTCATCCTGCGCGGTATGCGTTGCATAGGCGACTTCGAGTACGAGCGTAACATGGCAGAGGCCAACAAGCAGTTAGCAGGCGTAGAGACCATCATTCTGTACACCCGCCCGGAGTACGCGCATATCTCGTCCACCCTCGTTCGTGATTTATATGCATATGGAAAAGATGTTAGTGAATTTGTCCCGAATCATCTGCGTTAATCTCCTTCTGTGCTTACTGCCTTTGGCAGTAGTAGCTCAAGAGCGGCAAGAGACGGCGCGGGCGGAGGAATGCATCAGCATCTTCAATGACGTGCTGCGTCAGGTGGACGTTAACTACGTGGACACCCTTAACTACGAGGATCTGACGGAGACGGCCATCAACGCCATGCTCCATAAGATAGACCCCTACACTGTCTATTATCCCAAGAAGAACGACCGCGAGTTGCGCATGATGACCACCGGCAAGTACGGCGGTATCGGTAGTATTATTCAGCAGCGTCCTCGTCCCGACAGAGCGGGAAAGAAGCAACCCAAAGACAGTCTTTGGACCTATGCTGTGAACCCCTACGAGGGCAAACCAGCACAAAGGGCAGGTATGCAGGCCGGCGACCGTATTCTCTCCATCGACGGCAAGACCACCAAGGGACTGACCGTAAGTGAAGTAAGTAACAACCTTCGCGGTGTGCCGGGTACGACGGTCGTGGTAGAGATCGAGCGCGAAGGAGTTGCCAAACCTATGAAGTTAGAGATCGTTCGCGAGGACATTCACCTAGACGCCGTCAGTTATTATACCAGCATAGAGGCAGATAGCCTATCTACACCAGTAGGTTATATCGCGTTCCGGGAGTTTACGGAAGGCTCCGCACAGGCGTTCTCGAATGCCTTGGACGAACTCTATTATACCAAAGGCGCGCGCAAACTGATCATCGACCTGCGCGGGAACGGCGGAGGTATCGTCGATGAGGCGCTGCAGATCGTTAATCTCTTTGTCGATGAAGGCCAGAAAGTGGTAGAGACGAAGGGAAAGACATCGCGCAGCAATTATGTCTATCAGACGCGTAATAAACCGCGCTACAAAGACCTGCCGCTGGTTATTTTAGTAGATAAGAACTCTGCATCGGCGAGCGAGATCGTCTCTGGTGCGCTGCAAGACCTGCATCGCGCGACACTCATCGGTCAACGCACCTTCGGTAAAGGCCTTGTGCAGAACGTACGTCCTATCATCTACGGCGGACATATCAAGGTAACGACCAGCAAGTACTACCTACCCTCCGGGCGTTGCATCCAAGCGATTGACTACAGCGAGCGGCAGAAAGGACATGAACTCAAGCGCGACACGGCGGGCGGTATCCTGCCGGATATCGTGCTGAACGACAGCGCGAAGGTGGATATATGCTATACGTTATACCTCAATCATTATTTCTTTGACTACGCGACGCGCTACCACCAGCTGCACGACAGCATTGCCGCGCCGCAGGAATATACGGTCACAGACGCCGATATCGAAGACTTCTGCCGCTTCCTCGATGAGCGGAAATTCAAATACGAGACGGAGACCGGTAAGTTCTTCGCGGACATGATCAAGATGGCGAAGCACGAAGACATCGACTCCACGACGCTCGCGCAGTTAGAAGCGCTCGAACCGATGCTCACGCCGGATTTCCGCGAAGCTATCGAGCGCAATAAGGACGAAGTGAAAGAGATGCTGGGTTCCGAGATCGTATTGCGCTATTATTACGAAAAAGGCCAAGCCGCATATAACCTGCGCTTCGACGACGAGCTCAAGCGCGCGTTAAGCGAGCTGAAATAAAAAAAAGAGGCGCGGGCCTCTTTTTTTAATGCATAAACTGCGCCAGTTTCTTCTGAGCCAAGAAAAGCATCCAGTCCGGTGTGTGTTTCAGCAGCGGCGTACAGAGCCAGTTGATCACTCCCGGGGTGTCGGCTTTCTTGTTTCGGAACATTTTCCGTAACGCGCGCTTCACTAATTTCTCCGGTGGAATCGAGACCGTTAAGGCTACCGCTAACTTACGGAGATTCGGCGCGAGACCGAACAAACCCGTATCTACTGCGCCCGGCGCCATGACGGTAATACCGACATTCTGCGGCTTGAGTTCGTACCAGATAGACTTCGAGAAGTTATAGATGAAGGCCTTTGTGGCGTTATAGGTTTGAATACCCGGCATCGCCATCCATGCCGACATCGAACTCATATTTAATATATACCCGCGCATGCGCTTGTGCCCGCATATGCGTTGTTTGGCCTCTTCTTCCGTCAATTCGCGCCGGCACATGTCCGCCGCAAAGAGACGCGTCAGTTTGGCCACCGTGATCATGTGCAGCTGCAGCATCAACTCTATGCGTTTCATCGAGGTCTCGCAGTACTTGTTAAAGAAGAACACACCGGCGTTATTCACCAGCACATCCACCACGTACTTGTTCTCTACGCACCAGTCATGCAGCGTCTCGGCCGCATCGGGCAGACTGAGATCCGCAAAGCGCGCGATCGTCTTCACGCCGTATTGCGCCGCGAGGTCCTTCGCTACTTGCTCTAACTCTTTCTCCTGATTGCTGACGAGCAACAGGTCGCTATGATAGTCGCGCGCGAGCTGCGTCGCGTACTGCAAGCCTATACCACTACTTGCCCCTGTTACTAAGCTCAGCATCTTTCTCCAGTTTAGCTATTTCTCGTTGAATACGCGGTGCGATCTGCTCGCCGTCACGCTCTACGCACTCATGGCACTTCATGTTCTTCGAATACATACGTCCTACGCAGTAGTTCGAGCGCTTACAGCCCGCGTGGTAATGCGGATTCTCCTGTACATGCTTTACGAAGTCCGGATCTTTGATCAGCACGTGTGCGATCTGGAAGAGTTCAAAGCCTTCGTCTATGATCTGCTGGCAGTTATCACCGCTCTGCACACCGCCGACATAGATCAGCGGGATATTCGTGTCTTTGAGCGCCTCTTGGAAGATCTTCGCTTTATCCATGAAGTACAACTCCTTGAACGGCACTGTCGGCGTCATGATCGAACCTACAAACGGTATATTTAGCGCCGCCTTGAGCCACCACAGGTCCTTCATCGACATGTAATGCGCCAGCGTCTTTATAGGCATCGCGCCGCCAAGGATCGTCATCGGCGAGCGACTCACCGTTCCGCCGGAGAGCACGATACCGTGTACCTTATGTTTCGCGATCTCTTTCGCTACCAGAATACCCTCTTCGAGGCTTACGCCTTGCCAGCAGTCATCCCACATGTTGGTCTTCACGATCACCGCGATATCCTTTCCGGCATGCGCCATCACTTCATCCAACACCTCGTTCATGAAACGGGCGCGGTTCTCGAAAGAGCCGCCGTATTCATCGTGACGGTGGTTCGTGCGGCGCGCAAGGAACTGCGAGAGCAGATACGCGTGACCGGCATGGATCTCTACGCAGTCAAAGCCACACTCACGGGCGAAATCCACTGCCTCACCGAAATGCTTGACGATGGTCTTGATCTCCACTACTTTCAGGCGGCGGTGAATCGTCGGACTATAGAGGTTGAACCATGTATCGGCGCTGACGGGAATACAATGGCAGGTGCTCATATGCGTCATGTTGCCGCAGTGGCCCAACTGGATGCTGGCTTTGGCGCCCTCCGCATGAATCGCATCGGTCATCTTCTTCATATCCGGGATAATCTCCGGGCGCACGTATAGCTGACCGTCGAACGATACACCAGTTTGGTCTACCGCGCAGTAAGCTACCGTCGTCATACCTACGCCGCCGCGCGCTACACTCACGTGGTAGTCCTGCAGCTCCTTCGTAGGCGCATTGGCGCGCGCCATGTTCTCAAAAGCAGCGCTGCGGATAATACGGTTCCGCAGCGTAATAGGCCCTAATTGGAAGGGCGTGAAGAGCTTCGACTCATTAGCCGGCTCTTTAGTCTTTTTTGTTGCCATTATTAATAAATGAACGGAATAATACGTTTTAACTTCTTTCGGTCGAATTCATCGGGGAATTCTTCCTCGTATTTCTTGTAGATCGCGTTGCTGCGCGGCACGAGGTTGCAGCAGCTGAACCAGAAGAACAGCAGACCCGCCAACGACCACGTCAGGATAGCAAATCCGAGCCACTCGGTGACCTCACCCAAGTAGTTCGCGCTGGTAACATACTTGTACAGACCTTTCTTCGGCAGGTAATGGTTCGTATCGCCCGGTTTGCGCAAGTGGCGAATCACATGATCGGAATGCATGTTGATGATCCAACCCGTGAAGAAGATGACCGTACCAATGATGAACTGCGGCGTGCTCACCCATGTCGGGGTATACAACTCCGGATAGTACTGCGGCGCAAGATGGAAGAGCCAGAAACCCTGGATATACCCGTTGATTAAGTTCCATGCTACGGAAAGCAACATGATAATCAGCGGCATCTTACTCTTTCCCTTCAGCAAGAAGGGGAAGACGAATGAGCGCTGGAAATAATGGAACTCAAAGAACAGAAAGAACAACCAGTACGGCGCCTGCTTCGTCACACCGCCGTAGAGCGGGAAGGACTTGAAATACAAGTACAGCATCACGAAGAACACCGGGCACTCCATGAGCAGCCATCCTACCTTGTTACTAATCGCCGGGCCCCACTTCTCAGAGCGCATCTTTCCGTAGCCGGCATCTACAAAATACAACGACACAAATACCACCAGCCCTACCAGAAACATGATGTACAGCAAGTCGTAAAAGAAATCAATAGAGTAAATGTTTTCTATTGGCATGATATTGTTTGTTATAAATAGCTTGCAAAATTACGAAATCCATTTCGTATAAACAAAAAATCTTAATAATCGTATATTTTTTCTTATATTATTGTGCTTCTTTTTTCTGACAGACGAAAAGTCCGATAATGATCAGCGCCATGCCGATCCACTTGCCGATAGGCAAATGTTCGCCGAAAAAGAGGAACATCCAAAGGGCCGTAAACGCCGGGCGGATATTGTTAAACGCATTCGCTTGCGTCACGCCTACCTTACGCAATGCTGCGCAGAACAATATAAAGGCGATCACGCTCGCAAACACCGTCAGATACGCCACGCAACCTAACGCAACAAAAAGTTGCGATTTGTCATTTGCAAATTGTAAATTGTATATTGCCTCCGGTCCTTCTTTCCAGAACCACAAAGGAATAAAGAACAGCAGACTCACGCATTGCGCGTAGAAAATAAAGGTGAGCGAGGTATATTTGGCGGGCACCTTACGCATCATGATTGAGTCGATGACAGCGGCAGAAACGGCCAAAAATGCCAATAAGATGCCCCAGTAATTTCCGATGGAATAGTCCTTACTTCCGATGAGCGACAGCGCGAACACACCGGCTGTAGAAACAAGGATACCCAAAATATTGTATTTCGTCACTCGTTCGCGCAGAATAATGGCCGCAAAAATCGGACTCAACAACGGACTCGTAGACAGCAGCGTCTCCGCGATCGTCGGGCTATGCAGCGCGTCATATGTAAAAGTCTCCAAAAGGTAATAGAGGAAAGGCTGGCAGAAACCCGCTATTAAAAATAGCGGCCAGTCTTGACGGTCAATCTTCTGCAACGCAAAAAGGCTGCTCTTGCGGCAGATAAGACCGATGACGAGCATCAGTAGTACCGAAGGTACAAAGCGCAGCACGATCATCGTAAACGGCGGTAACACGGCTAAGGCATGCTTGATCGCAATACCGCTCACCGACCATATGATCATCGACACGATGAGCGCCGTGATGGCCACAAACTCTTCGCTATTTCTTTTTGCCATTCTTTGCCAAATTACAAATCGGGGACAAAGGTACAAAAAAATTTGCACATGTCAAAATAATTTTGTAATTTTGCGGCAAATTTGGCAATTATGACTTTTACGCATTTACATGTGCACTCCCACTACTCGCTCTTAGACGGATTGTCGAAGGTAGAAGAGATCGTGGATAAATGTCTGGAGACAGGTATGCCGGCTGTGGCCTTAACCGACCACGGCAACATGTACGGCATCAAGGAGCTCTTGGATTACTGCAAGAAGATCAACAAGAACCGTAAGGCTGCCTGTGCGGCTTCCGGCGAGGAATTCGTGCCCTTCAAGCCTATCGTAGGTGTGGAGGCGTATTGCGCGCGGCGCGGACGTCTTTCAAAGAAAGACGATAAAGCGGTAAATGGAGAGGGACGTTCGTTCTTCATCGACCGCTCCGGCTGGCACCTCATTCTGCTGGCCAAGAACATGGTGGGTTACCACAATCTCTGCCGTATTGTCTCGCAGGGTTACATGTCCGATGCGTATTACTACACGCCGCGTATCGACCGCGAGTTACTTGAGAAATACCACGAAGGTATTATCTGCTCCTCCGCTTGTCTCGGAGGTGAGTTACCCCAGAAAATCCTCGATGGAATCGCCAAAGGTGGGGATTTCAGCGAAGCGGAAGAGACCGTACAATGGTTCAAGAATCTCTTTGGCGAGGACTATTATATCGAGCTCCAGCGCCATGAGACCCAGAAACCCGGTGCGGACGTAGAGGTATACGAGCGTCAGAAACAGGTTAACCCTATTCTCATCGACCTGGCACGTAAGTACGGCGTGAAGGTCATTGCGACCAATGACTCGCACTTTGTGAACGAAGAAGATGCGGAAGCCCACGACCGATTGATATGCTTGAGCACGAACCACTACGTGAATGACGTCAACCGCATGCACTATACGAAGCAGGAGTGGCTCAAGACGCCGGAAGAGATGGCTCAGATCTTCAGCGACATCCCCGAAGCACTTGCTAACACCCAGGAAATAGTCGATAAAATCGAGCTATATGACATCGACCACGGACCTATCATGCCGAAATTCGACATCCCTGCGTCCTTTGGTAAAGAAGAAGATTATCCGGATCGTCTGGCTTTCGAATCGGCGTACTTGCGCCACTTGACAATGGAAGGAGCGCTGGAGCGCTACGGCAAAGAGCGGCTCGAGAACGACGAGGTACTTAAAGAGCGTATCGAGTTTGAGCTCAATACCATCATCTCGATGGGTTTCCCGGGCTACTTCCTTATCGTCATGGATTTTATCCGCGCGGCGCGCGAGGAACTCGATGTGTCCGTAGGACCAGGGCGTGGTTCGGCCGCCGGATCGGTAGTAGCTTACTGCCTGAAAATCACGGACTTAGACCCGCTGGAGTACGATCTCCTATTCGAGCGTTTCCTCAACCCTGACCGTATCTCCCTACCCGATATCGATACCGACTTCGAGGATTGCGGTCGCGGCAAAGTGCTGGATTACGTGAGCCGTAAATACGGTGAGACGCACGTAGCGCATATCGTGACCTATGGTAAGATGGCAACCAAGTCCGCCCTCGCGGATGTAGGACGCGTACAACAGATTCCGCTCTCGCGCGTCAACGAACTGAAAGGACTCATCCCCGATCGCGAATTTCCCGGAAACATCAAGGATGAGAAGGGTAAGTCACCAAAGGTGAACCTCAAAAACTGCTACAAATATATCGACGAACTCAAGCGCGAGTACGAGCAGGGCGATCCCAATACCCGCTCAATGCTCGAGTACGCAGCGCGTCTCGAAGGCACGATTCGTCAAGTAGGTGTACACGCTTGCGGCGTGATCATCGGAGCCGATGATTTGACCAATTTTGCCCCGTTGAGTTCGGTAGAAGATAAGAATAGCAAGAAGCGCGTGCTTGTCACCGAATACGACGGCCACGTCGTAGAGTCCGTAGGACTGATTAAGATGGACTTCCTCGGTCTCATTACCCTGACGATTATCAAGGAGTGCCTGCGAAACATCAAGAAAGCCCGCGGCATAGACATCGACATCGACCATATTCCTATTGACGACGAACTGACCTATAAGCTCTTCCAGGAAGGCCGCACGGTTGCGGTGTTCCAGTTTGAGTCGGCGGGTATGCAGAAATATCTGCGGGAATTGAAACCTACCGTCATCGGCGACCTCATCGCCATGAACGCCCTCTACCGACCGGGACCGATGGATTATATCCCGCAGTTCATCAAGCGCAAACAAGGTATCGAACCCGTGACGTACGACATTCCCGTCATGGAGAAATACCTCAAGGACACCTATGGTGTCACCGTCTATCAGGAGCAAGTCATGCTGCTCAGTCGTCTATTAGCGAACTTCACCCGCGGCGAGAGCGACAAACTCCGTAAGGCGATGGGTAAGAAGCAGATGGACGTACTGGCCTCGCTGCAAGATAAGTTCATGGAAGGCGGAAAAGCCAACGGACATGATGTGAAGATTCTCACCAAGATTTGGGAGGACTGGAAGAAGTTCGCGTCCTATGCCTTCAATAAGTCGCACGCCGCTTGTTATTCGTGGGTAGCGTACCAGACGGGTTATCTCAAGGCCCATTATCCTGCGGAATTCATGGCGGCGAACCTCACCGTTCATAAGGACGATATCAAAGAGGTAACCAAACTGATGGACGAGTGCAACGCACTGAAAGTGAGCGTGTTAGAACCCGATGTCAACGAGTCTGAACTCTCCTTTACCGTCAACCAGAAAGGCGATATACGCTTCGGTTTGGGTGGTATCAAGGGTGTCGGCGAAGGCGCCGCAGAAGCCATCATCTCCGAGCGCGAGAAGCATGGCAAATACAAAGATATCTTCGATTTCCTTGAGCGTGTCAACCTGCAGAGTTGCAACCGTAAGACGATCGAGAATCTGGCGCAAGCAGGCGCATTCGAATGCTTTAGCGACATCTACCGCGAGCAGTTCTTTGGTACCGATGAAAACGGCAATAGTGGGCTGGATCTGCTGATGAACTACGGTAATAAATGGCAGGCCGACAAGGAGAATAACGCTAACTCGCTCTTTGGCGATCTGGACACTGCGATAGAGGTGAAGCACCCCGACCTACCGCAAGTGCCGCGTTGGGACACCATCGAGCGCCTTAACAAGGAGAAAGACCTCATCGGCATCTATCTCTCTGCGCACCCGCTGGACGAGTATGCGTTCGAAGTCAGAGAGCTGTGTAATATCACCGCTAATGAGCTGACACTCTTCGAGAACTGGCGCAAACCGGAGCAACGCAAGGATGCAGAGGACCTGCTGCGTGCCGCGAAAGCGGAGCAACCGGAAGAGGCTATTCTCCTACCCTCTGAGTTCCTGGCGGCCCATAAGAACCAAGCGTGCCTGCTGGGCGGTATCATTACCGAGGCGGAGCAGAAAATAAGCCAGAAAGGCAATCCTTACGGCCGATATACGATCGCCGATTATAGCGGTACCTATCAGCTCGTGCTCTTCGGCAATGCCTACTCGCAGTTTGCGCACCTGATGCTTAAGGACCTGTATGTGCTTGTCACGGGTGTGGTACAGCAGAAGAACGCCGGTCAACGGTGGTTCAAAGAGGCGCCGGATGAGGAAGCGGAGTTTGAGTTTGTAGTTCAACGCGTCGATATGTTGAACGAGGTGCAAAACCAACGTACAGAGGGACTCAATATCCGTCTGTCGCTTGATACCATCACGCCGGAAATCATCGATGAACTCGTGGAGCAAACGACCAAGAATCCGGGTCAAGTACGGCTTCACGTGACGGTATATAACCCGATGAATAGGCAACATGTTGTATTGACGAGTCGTTCGCAATCTATTCATGTCACCCCGCAGTTCTACCACTGGCTCTGCGAGCAGCGAGCCGACGGTGTCCTTGATTTCTCAGTCAAGACAAACGAATGAAAATAGGTATTTACGGAGGTAGTTTCAATCCCGTGCATTTCGGACATGTGGGTTTGGCTAAGTGGATCATCGAGCACACGGACCTCGATGAGATCTGGCTGCTTGTGAGCCCGAATAATCCGTTGAAAGCGGCAGGAATACTTGCTCCGGAAGAAGAACGACTGGAGGCGGTGCGCGAGGCGATCAAAGATATTAAGGGACTTAAGGCCTCTGATTTTGAGTTCTCTCTTCCCCGCCCCTCGTATACTGCCAATACCCTTCGGGCCTTGCGCAAAGCCTACCCAGAACATGAGTTTACGCTCGTCATAGGAGAAGATAACTTAGCGATCTTCACCCAGTGGCGGGAATGGGAATATATTCTGGAAAATTATCGCGTCTTTGTTTATCCGAGGAAGCTGAATAATCAGAATAATCCGAATATTCCGAGCAATCCGAATATTGTTTATCTCAAAGACGCCCCTCTTTTCGATATCTCATCAACTGCCATCCGTTCTTCTCTTGGACGTCGATGAGCGTCAGGCCTTGGGTTTCTGCTGCTTCTTGCAACGCAGGACAGTCTTCGGCATAAAATCCGCTAATCCATAACTCACCGCCTGCATGCATATGCTTTGCATATGATGCCATGTTTGCGAGGAGGATATTGCGGTGAATATTCGCGAGAATCAGGTCGTAGTTTTCTTCCGGCACAGTGCAACCGAGACGCACGTCGATCGTCTCGCCGTTGAGCGCCGCATTCTCTATCGCATTCGCTACACTCTTATCGTCGATATCGACGGCTACAACGGATGCCGCACCCAGACGCTTGGCGAAGATGGCTAAAACGCCGGTGCCTGTTCCGTGATCCAGCACGTTTTTCCCCGATAGATGCGAACGAACTAACGTGTTGATAATCATCGAGGTCGTCTCGTGATGTCCGGCGCCGAACGCGCAATGCGGGATAATCTTCACGCCGAGAGGCAATTCCTGCATCGGATGTTCGGCCTCCCATGCGGCATTCCAGTTCTCATCCGGGCATTGCTCTGCATCCACAAATGTAACGCCTTCGGTAGCCGCGCACAATGCTTCGATCTCATCGGCATTTTCTGCCCATAGTTCCGAAGGAATATAGTAGTCCGCATCGTCTATCGTATCGACGCCTAACTCGCATATCTGCTGGTTAAACACATCGGCTTGCCATTCTTCGGCAAAAGCGGTCTGTATGTGCAATACATTATACTTCATAACTCGTTATTGCGTCTCCTACTAAATAATTACTGCCGCCGATAAAGATGGCATCTTCCGGCGCGGCATGCTGTTGCGCATAGCGAATCGCCTCTTTCGGATCATCCATCGCGATGCCTTCTCTGCCCCACAGCGCCAGCATCTCTTGTGCACTACGGGCACGGTGGGTGTTGGGTGTGGTGAAGATATAGTGATAGCGCTCGCCGGCGGGCAGCAGGCGCATCACCACCTCAGTGTCTTTGTCGTTCACCATGCCGAAAACAAGCCATATGTGCGGGTTCTTCAACTCTTTGAGTTGGCGCGCTACATATTGCAGTCCGTGGCTGTTATGCCCCGTGTCGCAGATCGTCAGAGGTTGTTTACTTAATGTCTCCCATCGTCCGCGCAAACCGGTCAGCGAACAAACATGCGCAAAACCCTCGCTAATCGCAGAGGTCGGAACATGAAGAGAGGTATAGTTACGCAACACTTGCAGCGCCACATACGCTGTTTGTTGGTTCTGCTCTTGATAAATGCCCTTCAACTCACATTCCGGCGCTTCGCGCAAGCGGCGGGAGCGCATATAACCGCACTGGTCGGCAAACCATATACGGCAGTCGGTGGTCTCTAATCCTTCACCTAATATACCGCATTCACGCGCACGGTCGAGGAACACATTCATTGTCTGCGGGTGCGTCTCGCCAATGACGCAAGGCACATGCGGTTTGATGATACCTGCTTTCTCTTGCGCGATCTGCTTTAGGGTGTTGCCCAAAAACTCCGTATGGTCAAAACCGATGTTTGTGATTACGGAGAGTATGGGTGTCAGCACATTCGTGCTGTCCAAGCGACCGCCCAGCCCTACTTCTATTACCGCGACATCCACTTTCTGCTTCACGAAATACGCAAAAGCGAGGGCGGTCATGGTCTCGAAGAACGAAGGTTGTATAGCATCCAAGAAGTCTTTGTTTTGCTCGATGAAATCAGCTATTTCTTGTTCTTCGATAGGCGTTCCGTTGATGCGTATCCGCTCCGTCAGGCTCACTAAATGCGGGCTGGTGAAGAGGCCTACTTTGAGCCCCGAAGCTTGCAAAGCAGCGGCGATAAGATGAGAGGTCGAACCTTTACCGTTCGTTCCGGCTACGTGGATGGCGCGGAGCTGTTCGTGCGGATTGCCCACATACGCCATCAGCCGGAGCGTGTTCTCCAAACCCGGTTTATAAGCCGACGCGCCCACCATATGAAACGGTGGGCGAGCGTTATACAAATAGTCTATAGCGGCTTGATAGGTCATCAGTTCTCGTCGATGATGGCGTCTAATTGTTCAAACGCATGGTTCAGGTCGTCGTTTACGACGACGCGGTCGAAATACTGCATGTCTTCTATCTCGATGGACGCTTTCGCCAACCGTTTCTCGATCATCTCGGGACTGGTGTCTCCGCGGCCTTCCAGGCGACGACGTAACTCCTCGATGGACGGCGGGCAAATAAAGATCGACACCGCTTTGTCGCCGAGGATACGCTTGAGGTTCAAGCCGCCTTTCACATCGACGTCAAAGAGCACCTGCCGGCCGGCAGACTCGATTCGGTCGATCTCCTCTTTGAGCGTACCATAATACAGACCTTCATAGACCTGCTCAAACTCGATGAAATCGTCGTTTTCTATACGTTTCTGGAATTCCTCCACGGAGATGAAATAATACTCTTTCCCGTGTACTTCCTGTCCTCGCGGAGGTCGCGTGGTACAAGACACGGACAGTTCAAAGAGATCCGGGTGCTTGGTGAGCAGGTGCTTCACCATAGTCGATTTGCCGCTACCTGACGGCGCACAAAAGATGTATATCATAAATTACCAATTAGAGCACATTAAGGACCTGTTCCTTGATTTGCTCGAGTATATCTTTCATCTTAACGACGAGAATCTGCATCTCGCTTTGGTTGGATTTTGAGCCGAGGGTATTGATCTCGCGGCCCATCTCTTGGGCGATGAATCCGAGTTTCTTCCCTACTCCGCTACCTTCGGTAGCCATCGTCTCGCGGAAATACTTGATGTGGTTCGTGAGACGCACTTTTTCTTCGGTGATATCCAGTTTCTCGAGGTAATAGATCATCTCTTGCTCGAGGCGGTTGCGGTCTATCTGTGCCTGTGTCTCGGCGGAGAGTTGCGCGAGGTTCTGCTCCAGGCGCTCTTTGATTTTCGCTACGCGCCCTTTCTCAAAGGGCTCTACTTGCGCCAACAAATCCGCGATTCCATCGAGTTTTTCCATGAACATCGCTTGGAGCGCAACGCCTTCTTGCGTACGGAAAGCGATAAAGGCATCGAGCGCTTTGTTGAGCGTCGCCTGGATGTTGCTCCACTCCTCGTCGGTGAGGTCGGATGTATCTTCCTGTTGCTTGATCACATCCGGGAAACGAAGGATGGATGCCATCACTTCCGGGGAAACGGGACTTCCGAACTGCTCGGTGTACTGGCGCGCATACTCTTTGGCGGCCGACCAGTTCACAGAACTAATTGCTAATTGCTGATTGCTAATTGCTGACTCTTCATATATGAAGAGATCTACTTTTCCTCGCTCGAGGCGCTGACTGACAATCGTGCGGATATCGAGTTCACGAGTCCGCAGCGCAGGTGCCAGGCGCATAGAGAGGTCCATGGTTTTGGAGTTGAGCGAACGAATCTCGCAAATCAGTTTGTGTGTTCGGAAAGTGGTCTCGGCCTTTCCGTAGCCGGTCATAGATAGTATCATTTGCCTATACAGAATTTGCTGAATATATTCGATAGTACTTCGGCGTTGGTGATCTGGCCTGTCACTTCTCCGAGGGCGGAGAGGCAGTCCTGCAGGTCCATCGAGAGCAGTTCTCCGGAGAGACCTTGTGCCATGCCCTCTTGTACACGCACTATCGCTTCGTGTGCACGATTTATCGCGTCGTAATGGCGAGCATTGGACAGCATCACCGCCGAGGTCTGCAGAGACGCCCTTGCGATGCGAACTAACTCCCTTTTCAACGGCTCAATATCGTTGTTCTTGGCGGAAATCAGAATTCCTTCACCCTTTACGCCTAAGTCGGATTTATTGAGGACGTTGATAACCGTGCCCTTCACCATTTCACCATTGAGAAGCAAAGCTTCGCTCATTTCATCATTGTCACGAACGTGCACGATAATCTGTGCGCGTTCGATGGCTTTACGCGATCGCTCGACGCCTAATTGTTCGATAGTATCGCTCGTTTCGCGTATACCAGCGGTGTCGATAAGTCGGAAGAGGATGCCGTCGATCACGAGCGTGTCTTCGATCGTGTCGCGCGTGGTACCTTGTATATCGCTTACGATCGCGCGTTGTTCGCCGAGCAGCGCATTGAGCAATGTGGACTTACCTACGTTCGGTGCACCGATGATCGCGACGGGTATTCCGTTTCGGATGGCATTGCCCGTACGGAAAGACGCAAGGAGTGCTGCTAAGTTCTTCTCGATTTCATCGGCTAATTGGCTCAGTTCCGTGCGATCGGCAAACTCCAACTCTTCATGGTCCGCAAAGTCCAATTCCAGCTCGATGAGGGACGTGAAATGCAGCAGCCTTTCGCGGAGCGAAGCGAGTTCATTGGACACGGAGCCGCGTAACTGACTCAGCGCCAGGTCTTTCTCTGCTTTGGATTGCGCGGCGATGAGGTCCGCTACGGCTTCGGCTTGGGTGAGGTCCATCTTGCCGTTCAGGAACGCACGGCGAGTGAACTCTCCGGGTTCGGCAGCCTTACAGCCCGCGTCGATAAGCCATCGGAGCAACTCCTGCTGGATATACAGGCTCCCGTGACACGCAATCTCTACCGTGTCTTCGCCCGTAAAGGAATGCGGCGCACGGAATACGGAACAAAGAACCTCATCCAATACCTCATTTCCCCGTTGAATACGGCCGAAATGAATGGTATTGGCCGCCGCTTCGCGCAGGGGTATACGACCGACAAAGAGGCTATCTACTATCGAGATAGCTTGCTCGCCTGACACGCGGATAACGGCTATTCCGCCAGCGCCATACGCCGTTGATATCGCACAAATCGTTGCCATAAACCTTTGCGGCTGCAAAGGTACAACTTTTTTGCGACATGTGCAAGAGTTAGGTATGAAAAGATGAAAAATTGGTGGTGGTAAGGGTAAAGAACTGGCAAAGAACAGGAGCATCACGGGATCATGTTCCGAGAGTAAGCCAAGAAAAGGCTAAGGAATAAATTTAAGTCCAAAAATAAATTATGATTTCTTCTTTGTTGTTGGTGGTGTGCTAGCGTCATACTTCGTCATATTAACAACAACTTTTATTTTTCATTTTATTTTTATTAAATGTGTACGGAATCTGCACAATTATGAACGGAAATCGCACAATACCGCACGAAATCCGTTAGGCCTTGTACGAAATCCGTTTATTGCAAGCCCTTAAAACGGTATTTCACTGGCTTCTTCGTCCGAAAAAGTGTCCGGATTTCGGTCAATCGCATTTTCGAGGGGGAAATCCTCTGTCTTCTTTGGCCTCTCTGCTCGGTCTATCGTGCTGGTAATGAAGCCGTTATAGATATGAATGTAGCCTTTCTCCCATAAGCGATTGATGATGTCATTCATGGTAGATGGACTGACATGCAGGATCTTGGCCAATCGCCTTCTCGAGCCATGCCAGCCTTGTTTGCCTAATTCTTCAGAATGGGTTAAGCCGTAGATATACGCGTAAACCGCCACATCGCTAAGCGGTAACTCCATTATATCCAACATCCATGATTGGATCGTAAAGTAAAAACTTTTTCCTGCCATATATTCAAAATGTTCTATATTTCTAAACAGTACTTAACCAGCACTTGACCAGCATACAATAAGCACTTAACCCCGAGCAGTTCCCGCACTGAAAATGTTCGATAACAGAAGTACTGCTTTTGTGCGGGCAAGCGACTCACGTACGAAACGCCAAATGTTCCAATACCAAATATCGGTATCTTGTGCATCGTAGGCGATTGGTGCCTCGTCATATAAGATAGCGCCATAGAAGACGGCACGTTGATTATGAAAATGCTGCGAAATAATGGTCAAGGACGTGGAATACCCGTCAAAAGCGCCAACTCGACGTAGTGAGGCATAAGTGTCTGTTCCGTAGGGATCAACCATCCGAATAGGAACTCCGGCATCTTCCAAGGCTACGACCATTGAATCTACTTCATAGTAATCATCATAGAGATTTTCTCCAGACACAATTACCGAATCAATCTTGCCGGCGCGGAACAAATCTATTGTGGCTTGTAAGCGCGCATCGTAATAAGGGCTTGGAGCTGCGCTTCGACCTGTCCCCAATAGAAGACCATATGTTTTATGAGGAATAGCATCTATATCATCGTAGCACTTCCCCCTGCTGACATCAATAACAGCAATATCGCAAGCAATAACGAGCGCAACTACTATTGATAGAATAACGAAAAATATGATGAGTAGCGTGCGTTTCATTGGTAATTCTGCATCCATTTATGAGCGGAACGATATTGTTCTTGGAATTTATACAAGTCCACGGGAATAGCAGTGACATACCGCTTATAGAGGTCGTTCTCGACGGTCTTATAGTTTGGAGTATCTTCGTTAACATAGCAGACATTCATTTGCTGGTAATCCAACATATCATTCAAGAATTTACCCATTAACATGATATGCGTTTGGCAAGAATCGGCATACACCATGATATTATTGTTTGCCAATACATAGGAATCCGAACTGTATTCCTTTTCATTCTCATCCCATTCGGAGAATAGAATCAGCGGATTTTCCGTTTTGACAGGCAGAACAACAATCATTACCGGTTCACTTTGCGGATTGTTATTTTCACTAAAAGTGAAGCTAACTCGGGTAGCATTCCCATTCGTGTCGTAGGGAGCCGCGTAAGACAATATGATAAATGGGGCGTTGTTGGTAGAATCTACGAGTTGCTGCACATACCAGGTGTAGAGAATATCCCTCCTGCGTTGATTGTAGAGATTCAAAATGCTATCATGCTTTTGTTCCGGTTCAGACATGCAAATCTCTCGGAGCATATCTGCCGGTAACTGACGGGCGAAGAAGCGCAACTCTGCGTCCGGGTGATTAAGTACGACATCTTCGATTGAGTCAAGTATTTCTTCAAAGACGGGTTGATACTCTTCAAATGAAAGCGTTGAGTCGGCAATACTCTCTACGAGAAGGTTCACCGTTTCGTCCAAGGGTCTTGGACTGTCTTGGGACTTGGGTCCGCAAGTGCAGAATGTAAAGATGATTATAAATATGGGTAATAAGCGTTTCATTTTGTAAGATCTATTTCTATAGGACTATTGTCGATGTATAGTTCTGGATGAAGCCATCCACCCGCCTCAATCACTTCGCAAAGGTTCTCTAAGTCTCTATTCAGCATGAAGCTATCCAACATCTGTCCTATCTCCTTGTCTGTTATCTCGGCGCCTTGATGGATGTTCCATTCTTGATGAACATTTATTTTATCCTTATCTTTATCATAGGATATACAGCGAGCCGGATTATTGAGGTTGAAGTCGTTAATGAGTCGTAGAACTTCTAGTTCTATATCTTCTTCGGCTACTTTTATCTCATCGTTGAATGTTAGATCACAACATAACCAACAATATGGCTGCATATCAAACACCCATAGTAAGACATCCACTTCTAGTTGGGCATACCTTTCCGCATCTCCGATAACAACCTTCGGACATACATACGACCGGCAACCATCGTCCATGGTTACCTTGTACGTCATACTATACCCTCTGTCCGTTTCAAACCACTTGCGAACGCTGTCGCAAAGGCTTTGGAATAGTTTAGTATTTTGTGCTTCTTTGTTCATTTCACTCTAATCCTTTGTATTGAGTATTCCTAAAAGGATACTCTCCAAAACATAAGCCTCAAATGCGTCTGGAGCAAATTTAAAAGCATTCCTAATAAAATTTAATGTTTTCATATTGTTGGTTGCATTTGCATCTTCTTTTATTCGTTCCAACTTTGCTTTATTATTAAATGTCATATACCATATCCTCAAACGGACTAAGTAATTTATATGTGCATCTTTATTGTATTCAGTTTGATAAAATTGTTTCATCTTGTTTTTCTCATCATGTTCCAACTTCTCCGCTATTTCCTCCCACTTACTGCTATCGGGGTATTTAGAACTGACAATCTCTTCTTCTTCCTCAGCGTAACGATCATTGCCACTCGATAATGCTTCTTTTACATCAGTCATATTCAAATATCCATCATTATAGACACATTCAGATTCCATACAAGTTCCATAAACTAAGTAATTGTCGGAACCTCTATGTGTGAAACAATAATGCCGCACTTTTACGTGATAACTATCAATAATAGCCGGAATATCTAAAGATTCTACTTCTTTTGTGGTTTCTTCCACTATTTCGAGACATTTTTTGACAAAATCATCCACTTCACGTTGAATGCCAACGGAAATCCGAGAACTTGTGTTGTCATTAGATGGTTTCATAGTATTTTTATAAACAAAGGATTATTCTATTATTCGTCAATAACTTCCACGTATTCATGCTTCTGCAATGTCGGTTATATTGTTGATATGTTTGTATCCACTTATACCTTAATTCTTAAAATATCTGCCTCTCCTGTTTTGCCTAATGTTAGTACTTTGACTTGTCTCATGTCTATAGATTCTCCCACATTGGCGGCAGATGAAGTGTAAAGAGGAATGTATGTCTGACCACCAGATTTCATTGTGAAACAAACAGACTTTCCGTACTCAGATTCAACAATAATGTTTGACGTAACTGAATCGATTTCTTTCTGAGTAAAGGAGCGACTTTCTTTTATTGTCCATTGACTTAATCTATCAACAGAAGGCGAATTGTTTTGTTGTTCATTTTTGTGTTGTTCGTTGTATTTCTCTTGGTATCGCCTTAAATTCGCTAGATATAGTTCAATGTTTTCATCGTGGATTTTCTGAAACTTTTCATTATAAGTCTTGTATGGTAGGTGAGAATACCAATATGCACCGATAGCAGCAACGCAAATATACAAAGCTAAAAATATCCATCCCGCAGCCAGACTTCCCGTTATTTTACCAACGATACAAGAGATGATTGGTGCCAAACTAAATATAAGCGCATATATTTCTACCCTCTTATCCTCCTTTTTATACTCCGATGCCCTTTCATCACGAATTTTATGATGCTTACTTACATAATTACAAAATTGAGCATATGTCAACCCATAGTCTTCCAAATACGGAGCGTCAGGATGACCATTATTGGCAGCATCCTCTTTTGTAGCGAATACCATATACCATTCGTGGAATTCTGTCATAGTATTATAGTTTAATGTCAGTACAATTTTGCGGTGCAAAATTACACAAAAATTTTCATATATGCAAGAAAAAACTAAAAAATCGTGTATCGGGCGGGCGAGCGGAGCGAGACGATACAGGATAACCGTCCGCACGCAGAGGGCGGACGACGAAGGCCTAAACCGCCTATAGCCGAGTACAAAACAGAGAAAGTTGCCGCAAATATGCGACAAAAATGCAAATGAAAGCACCGGATGGAGTCTGGGTCGGAGCAACGCTCCCCGCGGCTCCTTCCGTTCGAAGTGCCAAGTCAAGGCACTTCTCCATGGCAAAACAAACAAAGCCTACAAGGGCAAAATGACACAAAAATGCAAATAAATTTGCACATGTCAAAAAATAGTCGTACCTTTGCACGCTAAATTGCGGTATTGCGTACATATGCGTACGCGGGCTCGTTATTATGAACTTGAGATTCGGACATATTACCTTGCTTCTTCTACTCTGCTCGGTGGCAGTGTGGGGACAGAAGTTGCGGCCTACGCAGAATACTGCGGGAGGTGGCTTAGGCGGGTTGATGTCCGGCATGTCGAGCAGTTCCGAGTCACACGATCACCACGGGCATGATCATGAGGATGAGACGACGTACACGCCGCGGGATAGTGCCGAGCGCGTGCAAGACAGTATACGCTGGTCACAAGTGCGGACGAAGAAAGACTTCGAAGCGCCTGTGCGCTACCAAGCCAATGACTCGATGGTGATGACGCAAGGCGGAAACGCGTTCCTGCACGGCAAAGGCGAGTTGCGCTATCAATCGATGGAATTGACATCCGACTACATCCGCATGAATATCGACAGCAGCCAGATTTATGCGCGAGGAGTGTATGACAGTCTGAACTACGAATGGACGGGCAAGCCGGTCTTCGACGACGGAAAAGACAAATACGAGACGAACGAGATTACGTATAACATCAAGACCCAAAAGGGTTATATCCGCCATGCCGTGACCGCGCAGGGCGAGGGATATATTATCTCCGACAAGACGAAGAAACTGAGCAATAACGAGATGATGATGGCCGGTGGCCAGTACACGACGTGCGACGACCACGAGCACCCGCACTTCTACCTGAAGATGACGAAAGCGAAAGTGAAGCCGGGTCATTATATCGCCACAGGACCGGCGTACATGGTAGTCGGAGACGTGCCGCTGCCTCTAGCTATCCCGTTTGGTTTCTTCCCCTTCACGAATAAATACTCGAGCGGACTGATCATGCCGAATTTCGGCGATGACTACCGCCGCGGATTATATGTCAACGGCCTCGGATACTACTTCGCTATCTGCGACTACCTGGATCTCGAGTTGACGGGCGACATCTACACGCGCGGCACATGGGCCATCCGCGGTAACATGAAGTATATATGGCGTTACCATTTCTCGGGTAATCTGAATATCAGTTACCGCAACGACGTGACGAGTGAGGCAGGACTGCCGGATTATCAGGTCAATCGCAACTTCCAGGTTCAATGGACCCACTCGCAAGATGCCAAATTCAATCCCTACTCCACCTTCTCTGCGAGCGTCAACTTCTCGACGAGCGGTTACAGCCGCAGTAACATCAACAGTTATTACAACCCGGAGTTGATGGCCGAGAACACGAAGAGCAGTACAATCAGTTATACCCAGCGTTTCCCGGATAGTCCTTGGAGTCTGAGCATGACAGCCAGCTTGACGCAACGCACGCGTGACTCGACGATCTCGCTCACGGCGCCGCAGTTGAACGTCAACCTCAGCAGCGTCTATCCGTTTAAGGAATGGCGCCAGGCCACGCTGAAACGCAAAGGTCTCGTGGGAGCAGGCAAAGAGAAATGGTATGAGAAGATCAAGATGAGTTATTCGATGGACGGCCGAATAGCAGCCAACGACATGAAGGAGAGCTATATCCTGCGGTCGAACTTCCTCAAGGACTGGCAAATGGGTATGCGGCATACCTTACCTATCAACGCGAGTTTCATGCTCTTCAAGTACCTGAGTATCACGCCGAACATCAACATGACCGACCGTATGTATTTCCAGCGTATCGACCGCACATGGAACGAGGCGGAGAACAAACTGCAGATGGATACCACAACCGGTTTCTATAACGTGTTCGACTTCAACGTCGGCGTCTCGATGAGTACGAAGATATACGGTTTCTACACGCCGTTGAAGAAGTTGTTCCCTCATAGCAAGGTGGAGAAATTCCGTCATATCATCACCCCGCGTGTCAGCATGTCGTACCATCCTGACTTCAGCGCACCGGGTTGGGGATACTGGGGACGCTACGAGCAACCGGTGATCTCCGGTACGGACACCACTTATATAGAACAAGTCTATTCGCGTTTCCCTGTCGGAGATCGATTATACGGTAATGCGCCCCGAGGCACCTCAGCGACGATGAGTTTCGGCGTGGCGAACAACCTGGAGATGAAAGTCGTCAACAAAGAAGACACGACAGGCGCAAATCCGTTTAAGGTGGTGAGCCTGATTGATAACTTCAGCATCGACGGAGGATATAACTTCGCCGCGGACTCCATGAACTGGAGCCTGTTCCAGGTCAACCTGCGTCTGAAGTTCCCGAAATTGAACAACTACAGCCTCAACCTCTCCACGGCGCTTGACCCGTATATGTACCAACTGAGTCCTACGGGTGCGCCCGTTCGAACGAACAAACAGTACTGGCATAACGGCCGCTTCCCGCACTGGAGCGGTCTGAGATGGAGTTTTAACTACACCATCACCAACCAGACCATCAAGAAATGGAAAGAGGCGATTGAGAAACGGCAAGGCAAGCGATCGGAGAGTAGCAGTTCGGATTCTTCCGGAGGCGACGCAGACCTCTCAGCGATAGAACGAAATGGCGACGGCACGGATAAAAACGCAAAAGTGAACAACAAGAAAGACGAGAAAGTAGATGACGGTTACGTGTGGACGGATTTCCCGTGGAGTATAACCCTGAACTACTCGCTGGCGTACACCGCGGGAAGCACGTTCGACTACGAGAAGATGTACTATAAGATGGTGTTCACCAACAACCTCAGTCTGAGCGGAACGCTGGGTCTTGGCAAAGGATGGAAAGTGAGTGCGTCGATGAGTTATGACTTCGATAACATGCGCGTGTCGAGTTGCGTGATTAACATCAGCCGCGACCTGCACTGCTGGAACATGTCGGCGAGCATCAACCCTATTGGACCGTACAAGAGTTATACCTTCCATATTGGCGTGAACGCGTCGATACTCAGCGACCTGAAATACGATAAGAATAGTAACCAGAGCACGAACGGACGTGTCGATTGGTGGTAGGCGCTCGCATATTAACCCTTCGGAGGAATTCGCCCCCTGCTCAATGACTAGAATTAACCCCTTCCCGTGTTACGGTTTCCCCGATTAGCGGGGACACCTAGCCTCCGAGAGGGTTATATGCTCACTAGAAAAAAGCAAAAAACACAATATATGAAAATTGAGAATTTAAAAGTAGTGAAAGCCACGTACGCCTTGTATATCAAGGGCGAAGGTGGGAAAGAAGAATTGATGGAGCAAGCAACGGAAGAGGCTCCGTTAGTATGGTGCCAGGGCGAAGGAATGATGCTTCCGGCCTTTGAGGCGCAGATGGCAGGCAAAGAGGTCGGCGACAGTTTTGACTTCGAGTTGAAAGCTGCGGACGCCTACGGCGAGTATTTCCAAGAAGGCTTGCAGGAGTTGCCGAAGAAGATGTTCTTCAACGGTGACGGCGAGTTCGACGAGGAGCGCGTGTATGTCGGTGCGATCGTGCCGATGAACACCGTGGACGGACAGATCGTCAAGGCGCAGGTGTGCGAGGTGACGGACACCACCGTGACCATCGACCTCAACCATCCGTACGCCGGAGAGGACCTGCATTTCACCGGCAAGATACTCGATATCCGCGACGTAACGGAAGGCGAGCTCAAGGCAATACGAAACCCGCACGGGTGCGGCGGCTGCCACGGGCTCTGCGGCCAAGACTCCTGCGAGGACTGCGGTAAAGAGTGTAATAATTGCAAATAGCTCAGTATGCTACTCTTCGGGGTACCGGCCCCCTGCCTACGAGTTTTGCCGTACCCCTACGACAAAACATGCCCCCTCAGAGTACATACTTCGCATAAATTAATAAAAAAACTATGGCAAATATCGTAGCGATAGTGGGTCGTCCCAATGTTGGGAAATCGACCCTGTTTAACCGCTTGACGGGAACACGTCGGGCGATAGTGAATAATACGGCAGGTACGACGCGTGACCGTCAGTACGGCAAAGCCGAATGGTGCGGACGCGAGTTCTCGGTGATCGACACCGGAGGATGGGTTGTGAACAGCGATGACACCTTCGAATCCGAGATCAACCGTCAAGTGAACCTTGCTATCCGCGAAGCGGATGTAGTGCTGCTGGTGGTCGATGTGAATGAAGGTGTGACGCAGTTTGACACCGAAGTGGCGCACCTGCTGCGTCAGGCTAAGAAACCGACGATCCTGGCGGTCAACAAAGTCGATACCTTCGAGAACCAATACGGCGCGGCGGAGTTCTATAAACTCGGTCTTGGCGAGCCGTTCATCGTCTCGGCAGAGAACGGTTTAGGCACCGGCGATTTGTTGGACGAAGTAGTGGGTCGTTTCCGCAAGGAAGACAACAGCGACGAGGACCTCGAGGAGTTACCGCGCTTTGCGATCGTAGGTCGTCCGAATGCCGGCAAGTCGAGTATCCTCAACGCGTTTATCGGTGAGGAGCGGACCATCGTGACCGACATCGCCGGAACGACGCGCGACAGCATCTACACGCGGTACAATAAGTTCGGCAAAGATTTCTATCTCGTCGACACCGCCGGCATCCGCAAGAAAGCGAAAGTGACGGAGGACCTGGAGTACTACTCTGTAGTACGTTCCATCCGTGCGATAGAGAATTCGGACGTATGTATCCTGATGATCGATGCAACACGCGGCATCGAGGCGCAAGACCTCAATATCTACTCGCTGATTCAGAAAAACAAGAAGGGTTTGGTGGTCTGCGTCAACAAGTGGGACTTGATAGAAAACAAGACGAACCAGGATATAAAGGCATTCGAAAGTGCCATTCGCGAGCGCTTGGCGCCGTTTACAGACTTCCCGATCATCTTCACGAGTGCGGTCACTAAACAACGTATCTTCAAGGTCGTAGAGACGGCGATTCATGTGTACGAGAACAAGAACAAGAAGATTCCGACGGCCCAACTGAACGATAAGTTCCTGCCGCTGATCGAGAACTATCCCCCACCCGCATGGAAGGGCAAGTACATCAAGATCAAGTACTGCACGCAGTTGCCGAATACGCAGATCCCGACCTTTGTGTTCTTCGCGAACCTGCCGCAGTACGTCAAAGAGCCGTATAGGCGGTTCCTCGAGAATAAGCTGCGCGAGTGGTGGGACTTCGAGGGTACGCCCGTACAACTTTTCATCCGCGCAAAGTAAACAAATATTAAGAAAAAGTGTCCAATTTGCATTTTTATTTGCATATATGCAAAAAAAATCGTAAATTTGCGCCCGATTTTTGCGAATGAAGATTATCGGCTTTATATATCGAGGGGAAGAAAGCGAGATGGTGCTCAAGGGCGACTCCTGTCTACTGAACGGTCGTAAGCCGCTATTCATGCCGGAATGGACGAAGGAATTGGGGGTGACAGAATGCATGATTTTGCGCGTGAGCCGTTTGGGAAAAGAGATCGCTCCTAAGTTCGCAGACCGTTACTACGACGCTGTAGCTCCCGGAGCGGACTTCATCGCAATGGACTTGGCGCGAGAGGCAGAGAAAGCCGGTCGGCCTTGGACAGAAGCCCTGGCTTTCGACTACTCGCTGGCAATCGGAGAATGGCTGGATGGACTGAAAGAGTTAAAGAATGAAGGAGTGAAAGAATGGCTGATGACGCCTCAAGAGGCGATTGCGAGAGCCAGTAAGGTGATGACCATTCGGCAAGGGGATTTGATTTATATCCAAGCCAAACAGGCTCCGAGGCCGGTAGCAAAAGAAGAGATCATCCGCATAGAAATCGACGGAGAAGAGAAATTATATTGCAAAATTAAATGAGAAAGATTCTATCGATAGTACTTTTCATGGCGATGTGCCTTCCGCTGATGGCGGGTATTCACTCGTATACCGATGAGTCGGTTTTGGCGAACGGGCATTGGGTGAAGATTCGCGTGAGCGAGAGCGGCGTATGTCGCATGACGTTCAGTCAATTACGTAGCGCAGGTATCGAGCCTACGCAGTTGCGCGTGTATGGCTACGGCGGCGCGATGCTGGTACAAGACTTCTCGAAAACCAAGATAGATGACCTTCCGCAAGTGCCGGTATATGTGGGCGATGACTATGTGCTCTTCTGGGTACAAGGTCCTATACGTTGGACATTCGACGGTTCGCGCTTCACGCATACCCGCAATCCCTACTCTAACTACGGCTACTACCTGCTGAGCGACGATACCGGCGAGCTGCTGGCGCCGACGACGGCAGAACCGATAGCCGATTATGATGCGATCGATATCTACCAATATCCGAACTACCAGGTACACGAGAAAGACTCGCTGAACCTGATTGACCGCAGCGGTGTATCGGGCGGCGGACGCGAGTTCTACGGCGAGCAGTTCAATGCGAACCAGAAACGTACGTTCACTTTTTCGACGCCGAATGCAATCGAGGGTGAGTCGAGTCGCGCGTATATCGATGTAGCCGGTTATTCGAAGATCAACTCGACTTTCCGTTGTAACTTCAACGGCAATACCGGCTCTATCTCTATCAAGCCTTACCCGGATTTCTATACCTTCGCGTGCGTAGGCTCGCTAAGTATGGTGGCGACCACGGCGGCGGACAAGCAGCAGGTACAACTGACTTTCTCCAATAGTACCGCAGGTGCGTTGGGATGGCTCAACTATATCGAGATGACTACTCCGACGGAGCTGAAGATGCGCGGCAGTTGGATGCCGGTTCGCACGAACAGCAACTACCGTTCCTATGAGCCGGTTCGTTTCCATCTCAATAACGCTACTTCTGCTACGCAGATCTGGGATATCACGGACTTGGCGCACATACAACGTATGCCGACCACGATGGTGAACGACACGATGCTGTGGGTTGGTTCGCAAGAAGAGGGCGTACGCGAGTACGTAGCCGTTGATCCGCAAGGTAATTCTTGGGTGAGTGCACAGGTTGTGGGCAATGTGGAGAACCAAAACCTGCACGCGCTGAAGAATATTGACTACGTCATTATCTGTCCGGAAGGCTACGAAGCGGTATCGACCGACTTGGCGAAAGCGCACGAGCAGAAACAAGGTATCACTTGGGCGGTAGTGACCGACCAACAGGTATATAACGAGTTCTCGTCGGGTACCCCGGATGCAACCGCTTACCGCTGGCTGATGAAGATGCTGTATGACCGTGCAGACGGGAATGGCATCGCCAAGCCGCGGTGGTTATTGCTCATGGGTCACGGTACGTTCGACAACCGCAAGCTGTTGCCCAACTCGGGTACTTCGCTCTTGCTGACCTACGAGGCAAAGAACTCCGTGAATGAGGTGAACGCCTATGCGACCGATGACTATTTCGGTTTTCTCGAGGATAAAGAAGGCGAGAACGACAACACCGGTACGATGGAGATCGGCGTAGGTCGTCTGCCGATAAACAACCTTACCGAAGCCCGTGAGGTGGTAGACAAACTCATTCGTTATATGAACAATGAGCAGGCGGGCAAGTGGAAGACGCAGTTGATGTATCTGGCGGACGACGGAGAAGGCGGCACGCATACCGAGACATCGGAGATAAGCGCCGAGATGATTCGTCTGGCAAATCCGGACTTCGTGATTCATAAGATTTTCCTGGATGCCTACCCGCAAGAGGTGAACGCTAACGGCGAGAGTTATCCGCTGGCCAAGAACCGCGTGGAGAACTTGCTCAAGAGCGGTGTGCTCTTCTTCGACTACTCCGGTCACGGCGGTTATAACGCCATCACCAACGAGTCCATCTTGAACCTCAAGGATATCGAGAACATGCGTAATACGAACCTCGGTTTCTGGCTGTTCGCGACCTGTAACTTTGCGCAGTTTGACTCCGGTCGCCGTTGTGCAGCCGAAGCCTGCGTGCTGAATCCGAACGGCGGTGCGGTCGGTATTCTGGCTGCTACACGTACGGTGTATGCAACGCAGAACAACGAGATCAACCGGGCGGTGTGCGCCGAGTTGTTCAAGCACGAGACGCCGTTCCATTATGACGCTACGCTCGGCGAGGCGATCGCTGCCGGTAAGAATAAGCGGGCAGCCAAGAGCGAGATGAACCGCTTACCGTATGTGCTGTTAGGCGATCCGGCTTTGCGACTGAACTTCCCCACAGAGTATCAGATACAAACCGAAACGAATATCGACACCCTCAACGCGCTCAGCGTACAACAGGTGAAGGGAAGTATCGTAGATGAGGACCAATTGATAGTAGAAGACTTCAACGGTGAAGTGGATATCGCCGTATATGATAAGATCCAAGACATCCCGACGCGCGACAACGATAATACCGGCGGAGATCCCAAAGTGGTGAGTTACAAAGACTATCCGAACATGCTCTTCTCCGGTTCTACAGCCGTGAAAGACGGGCGCTTCGAGTACACGTTCATGGTACCCAAGGATATCCGCTATAACTACGGCAACGGCCGCATCGTCTATTATGCCCGTACGGCGGATGAGACGGAGACCGTTGAGGCGGTAGGTCATTTCGAGGACTTTACCATCGGCGGAACGGGTTCGTATCTGATACAGGACACCGTAGGTCCGCAGATGCACATCTATCTGAACACGCCGGTCTTCAAAGACGGCGATAAGACCTATGAGACGCCGCGGTTCTTTGCCGACCTATACGACGAGAACGGTATCAACACCGCGGGCGCAGGTATCGGACATGACTTGATGCTGATCATCGATGACAATGCGAAGCAGACCTACACGCTTAACGAGTATTTCACAGCGGCGAACAACAGTTACCAAGCCGGACAAGTCAGTTACCTGATGGAGACCCTACCGAATGGTCCGCACAGCCTGATGTTCCGCGCATGGGACCTGCTGAACAACAGTACGACGCAGGTGTTGAACTTCATCGTAGAAGCCGGCTTAGACCCGTCTATCTACTCCATCACCACCTACCCCAACCCGGTTCAGGCAGCAGGCGTACTCAACTTAGTAGTCAACTACGACCAGCCGGATGAGTTGCTGCAGACGGAAGTCTATCTGTATAACACGAGCGGGCAAATGATTTGGAGTCATACCCAACAGAATCCGGATCGCGTACAGATCAATCTGGCCGATTTAGGCCTGACGGCAGGCGTATACGTATATAGCGTGCGTATCAAGTCCGCAAGTAGCGGATACAGCGTTTCCTCCGGAAAAATCATTGTAACAAGATAACGAATTAGTGAATTAACGAATTAGTGAATGAGTGAGCCTATGAAGCAAATCGCTGAAAATTAATATAGGATTACCTAGGTCGACCTAGGACTACATAGAATACAAACAAACAACAAAATAACAACAAATGAAAAAAACAATTCTTTCTCTCGCAGCCTTGGTATGCGCCATGACGATGAGTGCCCAGACTGCAGATGACACGATGAACCCATTGATCACGGCGATGCCGTCTCTGTCTATTGCTCCGGATGCTCGTTCGGCCGGACAAGGTGATGTCGGTGTGGCGACGGAGGCTGATTTTAACGCGCAGTACTGGAACCCCGCCAAGTATGCGTACATGTACTCGAAGGGTGGTATCACCGCAAACTACACGCCGTGGTTGCGTAAACTGGTAGGTGACATCGACCTCGCTTATCTGGCAGGTTTCTATAACTTCGGTGACCTCGGTGGCGGTATCGGCGCGAGCTTCACGTATTTCTCGATGGGTGATGTAGCATTGACAGATCCCAGCGGAGCAGTGATTCAGAACGTACGTCCGAATGAGTGGTCGCTCGATCTGAGTTATTTCCGTAAGTTGCACGAGTATGTCTCAATGTCTGTGGCTATCCGCGTGCTCTACTCGGACCTCAACAACGGCGTGAATGCGCAGAGCAGTTCGATTGACCTGCACCCGGCTGTAACGGCTGCAGCAGACATCGCGCTGTACTATCGTCAGCCGATTGAGTTGCCGATGGGTACGAGTCATTTCGGCTTAGGTTTCACCTTGAAGAACTTAGGCGGTAAGATGTCTTATGCAGATGACCGCAGTAACTTCATCCCGGCCAGCATGAACCTCGGTATCAGCTATGAGTTGCCGTGCGATAAGTATAACTTCCTGACCTTTACCCTCGAGACCAACAAGATGTTGGTACCGACCCGCTACTCCAGCAAGACGACCAAAGAGACGGCTGCTAATCCGGAACTGTGGAATGACGATGGTACGCCGATTGACCCGTCCAATGTAGAGACTTGGAAGATGAGCGAAGGTGCTTACTCGAATATCTCTTCGGCCCGCGGTTGGTTCCAGTCTTTCGCAGACGCTCCGGGCGGTGCACGTGAGGAGTTCAACGAGGTTCGTTGGGGCGCAGGTATCGAGTATAGCTACAACAAGCAGTTCTTTGCACGTGCCGGTTACAGCTACGAGAACTACTACAAAGGTAACCGTAACTACCTCACCTTCGGTGCGGGTTTCCACCTCTCGATCGTAACGCTCGATGTATCCTACTGCGTAGGTCTGGCTTCTACCAACCCGCTGGATCAGACGATGCGCTTCACGCTGGGCTTCGACCTCGCAGGTATCAAGGATCTTGTGGATAACAGAAAGAAAAAATAAATAGTCCTTTGGACTATGAATTGTAACAATTCCATGCGCATCGGCTTTGGATTTGATGTCCATCAATTCTCCCCTGACCGCAAATTGTGGTTAGGGGGAATTGAGGTGCCATGCGAGCGCGGTCTGCTCGGTCATTCCGATGCCGATGTGGTCATTCACGCGCTATGCGATGCGCTGCTCGGCGCTGCAGCCATGCGGGATATCGGCTATCATTTCCCGGATACGAAGGGTAACGAATACGAGGGTATTGACTCGAAGATTCTTCTTCGCCGCGTGATGGCTATGCTCCGCGAAGCGGGCTATGAATTGGGGAATTGCGACATCACGATCTGTGCGCAAGCCCCGAAACTCAATCCCTATATCGACGCCATGCAGGCTTGTCTGGCGGAAGTTATGGGTGTTCAAACCAATCAAGTAAGCCTCAAAGCGACGACTACCGAGCACTTGGGATTTGTCGGTCGTGAAGAAGGTATCGCGGCATATGCCGTAGCGCTGATCAATTGAAAGGGGAAAATTGAAAGGTGAAAGGATTTCTTCTCGCAATAGGACTTTCGATCCTCGCCGATTTGTTTCAAGTAGGCGGGAATCCGCAGGTAGTATATCAAGACGGAGCGTACGAGCGCATCGCGTTAACAGACAGTACGCAAATGGAGGTATACAAGGGAGCGGACTCTATTCTGGTCGTTCTCACGGCCTGCGCGCCGCAGTGTTCTTCATGCGCGCGCGTTTATAATAAGGAAGGGCAACTCATCGCCATTCCGCAATCTCCTACCCCGTCCATCTTTCCGCTGGCGACCATCGAGAACGGCCGGATCGTATGGAAAGACAATGATAACTGGGAATACTGATGGAACTTCCGATCTATTTAGTAGGTTATATGGGCGCCGGTAAGACTACAGCCGGCCGTCTGCTGGCCGACAAACTCGGCTGGCGTTTCGTGGATTTGGACGATGCCTTCGAGCAGATTCACGGTTATAGTACTGCGGAGTATATCCGTCGTTTCGGATTAGAGGAGTTTCGCAAGAAAGAGAAATATGTAGTCGAAGACCTCGCGGATCAGATTCCGTTCGAGCATATCATCTATGCTACGGGCGGCGGCTATCCGTGTTGGGAAGATAATATGGAGTGTCTGCGCGAGTTAGGCACAAGTATCTATATCCGTTGGAAACCCGAGCACCTGGCCAAGCGCCTGAGTCTGACGGACTTAAGCGAGCGTCCGGTGTTACAAGGGCGCACAGAAGAAGAGTTGCTGGCGTTCATCGCGCCGCAACTGGAAGCGCGCGAGCCTTTCTATAGCCAGGCTCATCATATTCTTGATGTAACAATCTGCGATGAAGAATCCGATGAACGGATCGCAGAGGAGTTATTTCGCTTGATACGCGAGCGCGTATAGTTTAATCTGTTTAAGCATCGCGGCTATGCCGTTACTACGCGTGGGACTAAGGTGCTCGCGCAAGCCTATCCGTTCGATAAAATAGAGGTCAGCCTTGATGATTTCCTCAGGCGTGTGGTCGTTCAGCACGTGCAGCAAAAGGGCTACGATACCTTTCACCAAGACGGCATCCGCATCCCCTTTCATCATCAACTTTCCGTCTTTGAGTTCGCAGGTAAACCACACGATAGACTGACATCCGTCAATCTTATTGCGGTCGTTCTTATCGGCCTCGGGAAGCGGATTCTTCTTCAGCTCTTTGGCATAATCGACCAAGAGTTGATAGCGCTCGAGCCAATTCTCAAAGAGTTCGAACTCTTCGATCACCTCATCTTGTATCTCATTGATGGATTTCGCCATTCTCAAAGAGCCATTTACGGCCCGGGTATAACTCCGGCCAGTTGATATTATGCGTGGACATGAGGACCGTGATACCGGCCTGACTGATGGAATAGAGCAAATCCATGATCTCGCGACCCGTCTCGCCATCCAGGTTTCCCGTCGGTTCATCAGCGAGGATGATCTCCGGCGTGTTGAGGAGCGCACGGGCAATGACGACACGCTGCTGCTCACCTCCGGATAACTCATGCGGTTTCTTATAGGCCTTGGTCTCCATGCCTACTTGTTTGAGCACTTCAAAGACATGATCATGCATGAGCTGTTTGTTCTTCCAACCCGTCGCACGCAGCACAAAGAGCAGGTTCTCCTCCACGGAGCGGTCCGTGAGCAGTTTATAATCCTGGAAGATGATGCCTAAGCGGCGACGGAGGTACGGCAGTTTGCGGCGGCGGATATGCACGATGTCATAATCCAGCACGCGCGCCTCGCCGGCTGCGATAGGCAGGGCGCCGTAGATAGTCTTCATCAGCGAAGACTTACCGCTACCTACTTTACCGAGCAGATAGATCATCTCGCCGTTTTGCACGTGGAGATTGACATTGCGCAACACGACTTGCTCCGCCTGACGAACCTCTACGTTGGTATATGTGATCAGTTCAGCCATTATTCCTCCTCCAGACGTTTGTTGATATCGTCGAGTTGCTTCTTGAGCTCATCGATCTTCGACTGCAGACCGTCCACTAACTTATTGGCCGTCTTTGATTTGGCGGTAAAGAAGAGGATATTGTTCTCTGCTACCTTGATCTCTTGACGCAGGCGCTCGCGGATGCGAAGCAGTTGGTCCTCGGTCTTAGCGATGCGTTGCTCTGCGCGGTGCTCCGCACGTTGTTCAGCACGGGCCTTGCGCTGCTCTTCGCGTGCTTTGCGTTGTTCTTCACGCGCTTTGCGCTGCTCTGCACGGGCTTTCCACTCCTCACGACGGGTCTTAAAATACGCATTCTTCGCCTGGAAGAACTCGTCGCATAAGGTGCGGTATTGGTCGTAGATAGACTGGTTGAATTTCTTCGGGGCAAAACCGATCTTACGCCATTCAGCCTGAATCTCCTGCACCTGCTTCGTGGTCTCTTCCCACACTTTAGCGCCTTCTTGCTTTGCTTGCTCTGTCGCGTTGTTCAGGAGTTCGGTGAGTTGGGCTACCAACGCTTGCTTGCGCTCGAGGTTCTCTTTCTCTTTGGCGTGGATATTATCGAAATAAGCCTGATGTTTCTTATTGATGATCGACGAAGCGGTCTTGAAACGATTCCAGATCTCCTCGCGCAGTTCGCGGGCAACAGGTCCTATCTCTGCCCACTCGTCGTGGAGCTGCTGCAAGGCGCGGGAAGCCTCAACGATGTTCTCGTTGTTCTGCAGTTTCTCGGCTGCCTCGCACAGTTTGGTCTTCAACTCGAGGTTCTTCTTGAAATCGAGGTCGCGCAACTCAATATTGATCTTCACCAGGTCATAGAACTGCTCTTGGCAGCGCTGGTATGCCTTACGGATGTTCTGCGCCTCGGGAGCAGGAACGGCTCCGATAGTTTTCCACTCCGCCTGCAGCGCTTTCATGCGCTCCGTAGCCGACTTCCACTCTTCGTTTTCCAAACCGGCCTCACCGGACTCCACGATGGCTTTCATCTGCTCGAGGATCACATTCTTACGCTCCAGGTTCGCCTGCAGCTCCTGCGTAGCCTTTGCGGTGATCTCCGCCTTGCGCGTCTTATACTCCGTCAACAATTCTTTGAATTGCTGCTCCAATGCTTCCTCTGTCTCTTTCGCTTCTTCTTCGACTTCTTCGGCCTCTTTGTAGAAGCGATTCTTGAGTTGATCCACTTGTTCTTTAATCTCCGTCACGTCTTGACTCAAGAGGTTTTGGAGCTCCTCGATAATCTGTTGTCTGGTGCTTGCCATAATTTCAAAACATTTTGCGCAGCAAAATTACAACAATTTTTTCACATGCGCAAATATTTTGACGAAAATTTACATTTTTTATAAAAATAGGACTAATCGAAGCGGGCGAGACTCGTCATCAGCCTTTTTGAATTGCAGGAGTATAGGGTCGTCGGGTTTTGGCAGGCGCACACCTACCAACTCCGCCCAGGGAGAAAAGGTATCGGCTGCTTTCCGTTTGCGTTGAATAGCGCGTGTCGTCTCGTTTTTACGTTTATGGTTCACATTCGGTTGGAACGCTTCAATGATATGTTGCTGCTCCGCCAAGACGATCTGTTCGGCAGAGGCGACCAACAAAGCCTCGTTGGCTGCCCGGCTGCAATATTCGGCAAAACGGGTACGATCGGACTTACTCATGCCGAGCGCCACACTCTTGGACCGCTCCGGCGGATCTTTCTGCATCATCTTCCGCCACAGCGCACATTCGACCTCTTCCGAGATATAATAAGGCTGCTCGGCCGGCACATAGACAAACCGCAGTTTCTTACCATGGATTCGAACCGAACGAATAAGCGGCGGTTCTTCTTGGACCACTTGCAGCATCGGATCATCCGGAAGAGTTAGGGCCACCCGAAAACCGATATACTCCGTAGCAGTCTCTGGCGTGTACCAACGGCGCACGGATAGATGACTGTTCGCCACGCACTCGTCGTAACTACCGCCGCGTACAATACGATAACTGCCGGTATCGGCGCCGCACGGATTCGGCTGCGTGCTGAGCGTATAAGGACCGTAGAGATCCTGGCACCACTCCGACACATTGCCCGTCATATCGTACAGTCCTATTTCGTTCGCGTGCTTACTTCCTACCGCGTGCTTCCAGTTGCCGGAACAGGAGTAAGTCCACCCTACGCTATCCGGTTCATTCCCGCCGGCAAAACGGTATGCTTTGCTCTTCTCGCCGCCCCGCGCCGCATATTCCCATTGGGCCTCGGTAGGCAAACGGAAGGGCAGGCCCGTGATGCTGTCCAAGCGCCGCACGAACTCCTGGCAGTCGTACCATGAAACATATGAGACAGGCACGGTTGGGTAGCCGTTCGGCACGATGACCTCGCGCTCCGGCATCACCGCACGCCATAACTGCACAGTCACTTCCGTGGTAGCAATATAATAAGGAGAAAGAAAAACAAGATGCGCCGGTTTGTCGCTGTATAAGTCTCTGTCTGTCTGGTCCAGCGTAGCACCCATCATAAACGAACCGCCTTCGATGCGTTGCATCGTAAGACCGATACCGTTAACGTCTATTTCCAAGCGCTGCAACGAATCAGGTACAACCGGTTTATGCTTCCGCGCCATCACCGGCAGCACGGAAAGAAGGGAGAGAACAAATATGACGGTCCTAACACGCACGCCCTGGACTCATCAAATACTATGCCAAAAGAAAAAAGAACCATTGCTGGTCCTTTTAAGCGGAGAGTGAGGGTATGCAAAATTACTAAAAATTTTTGATATAAACAAATATTTCAACACTTTTCTTCAAAATAATTTCATTTTTAATCAGTACACACCATTTCCAAACTTTTTCCAAAATTATTCCAACGTTTAGAAAACCCATACAATTTCCAAAATAGAGGATTTTAAATGCAATTTTAACAAATTCCGAAGATTCTTGCCCAAAAACTTGCATATATCGTAAAAAAGCAGTAACTTTGCAGCCAGAAGTTGCAAAGAGTTAGTTGTATGGACTTTAAAATACTGAATTTCACTATCTTTTGCGTCAATAATGTAGCATCGTTTTTGAACAAAAGTGCAAAAGACGTTTATCACGCTATGCAGAATGCAGGTATGATAGACGGTTATATTGTGCCTTGCTACGATGTGTTGCATAGTTTTTCCAAGGAATATATAGTGGATGATTTAGTATCTCTCATGCAGCAGAAAGGAGTCAAACTATGATTCTTTATCATACATCATACACGGAAATTCCTCACCCAGACTTGCTTCATTCTCGTCCTCGCCTCGATTTCGGAGTGGGCTTTTACCTTACTCCTTTGCGTGCGCAGGCAGAGCGCTATGGCGAGCGTTTTATCAGACGCGGACAGAAGGCTATTATGAATATCTATGAATTCGAGGAATGCCCGGGATGTACCCGTAAAGTCTTTTCTGCATATAATGGCGAGTGGTTGGATTTCATAACTGCTTGTCGCAAAGGATTGCCCCATGAACAATTTGATATTATCGAAGGCGGCATAGCGGACGATCAAGTGTTTGACACAATAGATCTCTATTTTTCAGGCATTTATACACGTGAACAGGCTTTGGGCGAACTGCGTGAGAAGAAACCGAATCATCAGATATGTATTACCTCTCAAGTTGTATTGGATAAATTCCTTCATTTTAAATTATCCCAAAGACTATAACCATGCAAGCTAATCCAACCATATTACAAATGAAGTACGCTCGCATTGTGAAACTCTTTGCAGAGCAAGCGGGACTTTCGTACGAAGAGGCATTGGGCAAGTTCTACGACTCCACGACGTATGATCTCATCAGCAACGGCGTTGCCGACATGCATTGTTTCAGCGATGAATACCTCGCTGACGAACTATTGATTGAATTCGGCTACAAGAAATAAAATAAATAACCGTCCCCTCTCTGAGACGTTAAACACAGAGAAATAATCTATCGGCCATATATGACCGATTAAAACAAAACTAAACAAAAACAATATTACCGCCTCTGGCATAAAACAACCAATAGGCAAAAAATGTATATGATTAGAAAATAATGGCAGTACGCAAAATCAATATTGACGACTCGGAAATATCGGTTATCTTCGGTTTGCACGATGAGGACTATATTTGCCTGACGGACATGGTGAAGGCCGGTGACAACAGTGATAGAACGAATATTGTTATTCAGAACTGGATGCGCCGCAAAGATACCATTTCGTATCTCGGTGTATGGGAGAATCTGCACAACCCTAATTTTAAAAGCATCGAATTCGATGCAATTAAAAATGCCTCAGGTACCAATCGTTTTATCTTGACTGCCAAAGAATGGATAGAACGCACAGGAGCTATCGGTATTATCGCTAAATCCGGTCGTTATGGAGGAACATACGCGCACAAAGATATAGCATACCATTTTGGTATGTGGCTATCACCGGAGTTTAACTTGCTTGTCGTCAAGGAGTTCCAGCGCCTTAAAGAGGAAGAACAAAAGGCACTTGGTTGGTCAGCAAAACGTGAGTTGGCGAAGATCAACTATCATATACACACGGACGCCATCAAAGCAAACCTTGTGCCGGAAGAGATCAGTCAATACCATCGTTCGCTGATTTATGCTAACGAAGCCGATATACTCAATGTGGCGTTGTTTGGAATGACCGCTAAAGAGTGGCGCGATGCCCATCCTGAGGACAAAGGCAACATCCGCGACTACGCAACGATTAACCAACTGATCTGTTTGAGTAATATGGAGAATCTGAATGCCGTCTTTATACATGAAGGTATGCCTCAGGGCGAGCGTCTCCAGAAACTCAACCAGATAGCCATCCAGCAAATGACTGTACTGGAGAATGTGGAGAGCAAGCACATTTTGAAAGGATAATACCATCTATTTTAATCCTGTGCAATTCGATACGTTTAGAATAGAATAAAACTAATATAGCAACAAAATATGCCTATAGCATAAAACAACAGACAAACAACATACATAAATAAAGCGTAATAAGCCGAAAAAGCTTGACATTTTGAAACCTGAACAACTTCAAAAGTCATTAACAACTCAAGTTGCGGTTTTTATGTACGCTCACGTATCAGCGTGAGTTTTCCGTGCATAGATTTGAGTTGTTAAAGGTAAGTTCAGGACCTCAAAATGTCAAATTGAAGCGAACGAAAGCGCACGCTTTTCGTGTGTATATGCCTGATAAGAAACAATTAAAACGCATCATAATATGAAACGCAAACTATTTATCGCATTGACACTGCTGATGGCAGTAGCTATGCAGGCACAAACGTACTGGAACGGTACAAGTAACAAAGTGTTCAGCGGTTCGGGTACACAAGCCGACCCGTACTTAATCTCCACTCCAGAGCAGTTAGCCGGTCTGGCAGAGCGAGTGAATACTGATCGTGAAGACTTCGCAGGCAAGTACATCAAACTGACGGCGGACATCTATCTCACTAACTTCAACGATCCCGACACGGCCAGTTGGAAAGAATGGACACCTATTTCAGGTGTGTTCTGGGGAAACTATTCCGAAGATGAAATGGGCCAACTAAGCGGTCCAAAGGTGGATAGTATCGCTTTCTGCGGTACGTTCGATGGCGACGGACACACCATATATAATGTCTATTATGGTCAAGGAGCCGGATGGGGTGATGGTTTCGACCCGAACGACTTCGATATGGCCGGTTGGGGAAGCAGTCTGACTGACCTTGATTTCTCCACATGGAATAAAGCGCTGTTTGGCCAATTGGTCGGTGGTACCATCAAGAACCTCAACGTCAGTGATGCACGTATAACCGGCGTCAGCAGTGTGTCCTTGTTAGTGAATTATGTACGGGAAGGAAGTACCATTTCCAATTGTCATGTCAGCGGCACGACGATGGGTACCGGTGCCACAGGTGGTGGCCTAGTTCGGAGCAACGATGGTCTCATCGAGAATTGTACACTCAATATCTCTTCCACCGGTAGAAAGACATCTACTGACCGTGGTATCGATTTCGGAGGATTAACTTTTGAAAATTTTGCGCATGGTGTCATTCGGAATTGTACCGTTTCCGGTTCTGCTGATAACGGCAGTGGTTTCGTCGGTCAGAACTTCGGCTTGATTGAGAACTGCACCGCTTCCGTGGATATTACATGCGGCTATGGGCGAAAAGCTCCAAATAGCGGTTATGGTTTTGTAGAGCAGAACTTCGGAGTGATTCGTAACTGTGTAGCTACCGGTACATTGAGAGGCGTTGGTTGGCTTGCCGGTTTCTGCCATGAGAACGAAGGACTCATTGAGTCATGTTATGCAACAGGCGACCTCTATAATACGCCGCTTGACGGCGTCACTGCACACGCCAATATGGCATTGTTTATTTCGTATAACTGTCGCTCTGCTGTAGGTCGCGAAATGATGGTAGGTGCCGGAACATGTATCAACTGTTTCGGCGCAGGCAGTTGTCACGTGGCAGATGAGGATTTAAATGTCAATAATGCGTCGGGCTTTGTTCGGGAATATACCTCATTGCAGAGTGCCGCCAAAAGTCGTCAGGCCAACTGTTATTGGAATACGGACGGACTGACACACGGCACCAACAAACATTTTTTCCGTTGGGCTGGTACAGCCCTCACGGTAGCGCAGATGCAAAGCCAAGCTTTTGTGGATGAACTAAACAAGATGGCTGCCCTGTGCGGTACCAGTACGTGGGAATATCGCCCCGGTCAGTTCCCTCGTGCTACCGGTGTAAAGGCTACCAATATATCGGATTTCCTGGGTGGCGGTGACGGGACAGCCGAAAATCCGTACTTAATAAGTAACAAGGCGCAGTTGGAGAATTTCCAATGGTTCGTAAACAGAGGCTATGATTTCCGCGGAGAATACCTGTTGCAAACAGCCGATATTGCGTTGAATGCACCTTATGAGCAGTGGGAAGATGAGGCTCCTACACGTTGGACAGCTATCGCGAACCGACAAAAGAACGCCCATTTTAACGAAGAGCTTGTCAATGCTTTCTGCGGCACGTATAATGGTGGTTTCCATGAAGTCCAGAACATGTATCTAAGGAGTACGGAAGTCCGCGAGGGCTTTTTCGGTACGCTGGCGGACGGAGCAGTCATCCGCAACCTCGGTATCACGGGTGCCTATATACGAGCAAATAATTATGTCGGTATTCTCGCAGGTGTGACGTATAACTGGAATGAGGATATTACCATCTCGCAATGCTGGACATCCGGAGACGTGGCGTTAGAAAATACATCCGGAGGCAATAACTCATCTGCATTTTTCAATCAGGAGACATCTCACCCCGTGCATGTTTTGAACTGTCGTTCATCCGCAAAGGGTGTCGTAGGAGCCATCGATGCCAACGAAGTGGAAACGTATACCAGTTCTACTGCCAACTATCTCTTCACAGGCGTTGCATATTCAAAAACCAGATCAGCGTATCACCATTTTATCAATGTGTGGTGTGAT